>CAJTZB010000035.1 GCA_910583815.1 uncultured Lachnospiraceae bacterium | reverse complement strand
GGAGTATGGTTATGTATTTGACCGTTGCCGTTTTACAAGTGATTGTCCGGAAGAGACGGTATATCTTGGACGGCCGTGGCGTTCATTTGCAAAGACTGTTATTATGAATTCCGAGCTTGGTGCGCATATCAAAAAAGAAGGATGGCATGACTGGAATAAAACAGACGCAAGAAAGAGCGTCTTTTATGCAGAATATGGGAATACCGGACCGGGGGCGGATACATCAGGACGCGTGGACTGGTGCCATATACTTACTGCTGAAGAAGCTGCTTGTTTTGCGAAGGAAAGAGTGCTTTCCGGTACATTTTCCCTTGACACGGAGTAAAAAAACGGCTATACTGAATCTTGCCGTGCAGCCGGGAAGATAGCGGTGTCCTGTACCTGCAATCCGCTCTAGCAGGGGTGATATCCGGCCTCGGGTAGCAATTTGTGAAGCTGCCCGCCATAAGTGATGTTGAAGCTTTGGTCTTGCGCAACAGATGCCTGTGAACCGTGTCAGGTCAGGAATGGAGCAGCACTAAGCAGGAAGTTCTGTGTGCCGTAAGGGTGCCGGAGCCGAGTTAACTGTGGTGGTAACGTTTATGAATTCTATTCAAAGCCGGATGCACGGATTGAAAAAGGCATATAAAAATGGTATGATAGACTGAACAGGCACTGCTTGTTCAGTCTTTTTTCGGTTTAGGGCAATTGGAATTTTGGCATGGCAAAGGTTCTGCTGTTTAGGAGGCATTATGATTTTTGATACTCATACACATTATGATGATGACGCATTTGATGAGGACAGGGATTCCCTGTTAAATGGCTTAAGAGAACAGGGGGTCGCCGCTGTTGCCAATATGGGCGCAAGCATGGATGGTGTACGAAAGAGCGTGGAACTTGCAAAACGTTATCCTTTTGTATATGCGGCAGTCGGCATCCATCCGGACCATGTCGGAGAACTGGATGAAGAGCAGCTAAAAAAGATTGGCGAGATGTCCGAATATGAGAAAGTGGTTGCGATTGGGGAAATCGGGCTGGATTATTATTGGGATGTAAGTGACCACGATACACAGAAATACTGGTTTGGAAGGCAGCTTACGCTTGCGGTGGAAAAGGGGCTTCCGGTTGTTATACACAGCAGAGAAGCTGCAGCAGATACGCTTGCCATAATGAAGGAATATTATAAAAAATCGCAGGGAACATTGACTGGTGTTATCCACTGTTTTTCTTATGGCCCGGAGCTTGCGAGAGAATATCTTAACATGGGATTTTTTCTTGGCATCGGAGGGGTGGCAACCTTTAAAAATGGCAGAAAGTTAAAAGAAGTCATTGAAATGACACCGCTGGCATCCATTGTGCTTGAGACAGACTGCCCATATCTTGCACCGGAACCATACCGCGGGAAACGCAACAGCTCGGACAAATTAAGCTATGTAGTTTCTGCAATTGCTAAGATAAAAGATGTTCCGGAACAGGAAGTAGAAGATGTGACATGGGAAAATGCAAAACGACTGTATCCACGAGCAGCCCGGACAATTTGAATTGGCAGGGCTGATGTAGAACTGCAGAATCAAAGAAAAACAGCATCGGCCCGAACAGCGCACAGCATGAATTTGTGGCATGTGGACCAAAATTCATGCTAGAATAAAGTGTGCTGGCAGGGCTGATGCGGACCTAAAATAGAGGAAACTAACATGGCGACACTTGGTAATCCGAAAGAGACAATAGAAATTTTAAAGAAGTATGGTTTTTCGTTTCAGAAACGTTTTGGACAGAATTTCTTAATTGATACACACGTCCTTGAAAAAATTATCCGTTCCGCGGAGATTACAAAGGATGATTTTGTATTGGAAATCGGGCCTGGTATTGGAACAATGACCCAATATCTTTGTGAAGCGGCAAGGGAAGTCGTGGCGGTTGAAATTGACAAAAAGCTGATTCCGATTCTGACAGAAGACACATTAAAAGAATATAATAATGTTACAGTGATAAATGAGGATATCCTCAATATGGATTTAAATACGCTTGTGGAGGAGAGAAACGGAGGAAAGCCAATCAAGATCGTGGCAAACCTGCCGTATTATATTACAACTCCGATTATTATGGGATTGTTAGAGGCCCATGTGCCGCTTGACACAATCACGGTTATGGTACAGAAAGAGGTTGCGGAGCGTATGCAGGCTGTGCCGGGAAGCAAAGATTATGGCGCGCTTTCCCTTGCGGTACAATATTATGCCAAGCCATATCTTGCAGCAAATGTGCCGCCCAACTGCTTTATGCCGCGCCCGAATGTTGGTTCTGCAGTAATCTGCCTGCGGCTCCATGAAGTTTCTCCAGTTCAAGTGAAGGATGAAAAGCTGATGTTCGCCATCATCCATGCTTCGTTTCAGCAAAGGAGGAAGACGCTTGTCAATGGGCTTGCAAATGCTTTAGAGCTTAGCTTTTCCAAGGAAGAGATTATTACGGCACTGGAGGCGGCTTCGCTTCCGCTGACAGTGCGCGGAGAGGCACTTACACTCGCACAATTTGCGGAACTGGCGAATGTATTGCATGGAGGAAATTTATGAAACTGTCATTGACTTGGAAAGAAGAGGAAGAGGGTGTTGCGGTTTTCCGTCAGTTTGGGAAGGAATTTTGCCGTATTTTTGTCTATGCGACAGAGGAAGGAACGGCAGAACTCTTACTGGGCCCTTCTCCTAAATTGGAGGCATTAAAAGAAAAAGCTGTTTCCAAGCTGAGAAAGTGCATTGTGTTGTTAGATACCGCTTTAAAAAAAGATGGATTTACAGAGTACTATTTTGTTGCAGAAGAAAGAAGTCCGGCAGCCGGGATTTTCCATGCTTTGGATTTGGCAGGAGAGGTAGAAAGAGCTTACAGCGAATTTATGCTGAAGCGTATTCCTAAGAAGGAAGAAGGGATCAAAGAACAAAACCTGTCTATAGAGCAATCAGAACAAGAAATTTTATGTACAAGAGCAGATGAGGAGGGACTGTTTTCCTGCAGAATCAGGCCATATAGGGATGGCTGTTATATTTATGGAGTATCAGTGCGCGAGGATATGCGTGGCAAGGGAATTGGGACGGCTGCAATGAAGGAGCTGCTTGCAAGGATAGATGAACTGCCCACCGCTGCCGCTATGGGAGGGCTGTATTTACAAGTCGGTTCCTATAATAAGCCGGCGATGCGTCTTTATCAGGGACTTGATTTTAAGGCAGAGACAGAATTTGTATATTACCGCAGGATTCCGGGTGAAACCAGGAAAATGCTTTAACCGGCGTTTTCCTGAAAAATAAGGATGCCGGAAATGGGACAGAGGGGAAACAGGGATACATATGGCTCGGAAAAAGCAGGTGCTTACAGCGGATGAATATTTTATGAAAGAAGCCATCCGTCAGGCTAAGAAGGCGGAAAAAATAAAGGAAGTGCCAATTGGCTGTGTGATTGTCCGAGAGGGCAAGGTCATTGCAAGAGGGTATAATAAGCGGAACTTAAAAAAGACAACACTCGCCCATGCGGAGATTATTGCAATTGCCAAGGCAGGAAAAGTGGTCGGGGACTGGAGGCTCGAGGACTGTACAATGTATGTAACGCTTGAGCCATGCCAGATGTGTGCCGGAGCAATTGTGCAGGCAAGGATGAAGAGGGTTGTTATTGGAAGCCGCAATGCCAAGGCAGGCTGTGCGGGTTCGGTGCTGAATTTGCTGCAGGAGGAGCGTTTTAATCATCAGGTTGAGTTGACTGAAGGGGTTCTTTGGGAGGAATGTTCAGAAATGCTGAGTGCGTTTTTTAGGGATCTGCGCAGGGCAAAAACTGAGAACTAAGAATTAAGAACTATTTGAATTAACTCCCGGATAGTGTTATACTGAATCATAACAGTATTGGAATGCGGAAACGGAACTATAAATAGGAGGATTATCAGGAATGGAATTAAAAGCTGGGGCAGTAAACCAGATAGTAAAGGATACCACATTTTTTTCAGAGAATGAGGCGGTACTCTATGTCTGTGCCGTTGTCAGAGGAAAAGTTACTGCAAAGAGCGACACTGTAAAACTATCCTTTGGTCCTGGAAATTTTCTAGGAGTAGCAGACCTGTTTGTCGGACATTATCTGTTTGATTATATTGCTGAAGATACTACGGTGTTATTTGCTTTCCCTGCAAAGAGCAAGGAAGAGCTTCGCACGATGCTTGAGACAAACAATAAAGATTACCGCGGACTGATAGTCAATTCCTTGACAAAGCAGTTTTTTGAGTTATCTAAAATTAATAAAGAATATTATGCGATTGCAAAGAAACTGTATGCGCTTCTGACAGAAAGCTATGGAAAATATAAGAACAGCTGTAAGGCAGGAGGAGTTGCTGTAGCTGCATTGCCTGGAGTAGAAACAATGCAGGAGTATGTGAGGGAGGCTTCTTCAGAAGAAGGTTCTGAAAAAAATAAAAAGAATGCCTATTATGCAGACCTTGCGAAAGTGCCTGCCGAAGTGCAGAAAAGCTTTTTTGCCTGTGGCGTAGAGCTTGCAATGACGCATATTTCCGAAATTTCTGCATGTGTAGCAGAGCTTTTGCTTGAAGCGCGAGAAGTCTGTGAATATCTGGATCGGTATTTCCCGGCTTTATATAATGACAGTGAACAAAACCTTCTGATGATTGTTATGCGGTTGGCGTATGCGCTGGAACGGAGCGGCAGGCCGAATCAGGATCTTCAGAAGTTAGTAGATCTTTTGCTGAATGAATTCAATCAGATTGAAGGTACGCTTGTCTCTTATATGGGTGTTCCGCCTTTGCACAGCAGGGAAAGACTGGAAAAAATCTACTATGCATTGCTTTCACATTCTGAACTGGAAGAGGAAGAAGGGCAGGAAAATGCTCCGTCAGAGGATGAGCTGTACCGGCAGTTAAAGGGTACTCTGAAACAATTGATTGATTTTTCCGGACTTTCTGCAGATCAGGTAACGGCGTTTGTTGATGCAATGGACCAGTTTGCGTCAGCCAAAGACAGAATGTCCACAGATGATTCTTTCCGTGGGCTTCGCAGGCAGATTGCAGACGGATTTTATAAGCTGTATCAGGCTATTTTCTTAAAGCAGCTGGGAGGGGAGACAGAGCTTCCAAAGGCTGTGGAGATGTTTCTGAACTTCGGTTTTACCGACGAGCGCCTCTTGACAAAGGAGCAGGCATTGCAGCTTTGCCGTCTAAAAATAGAAACTTCAGCGGAATACCATTGCACTATGTATACGATTCCGCAATGGCTGACGGCAGTTTATAATGGAGAGCGCCAGCCGTCAAAAAACGAATTTGATCTGGAATATAATGAGATGCTCCGCGAACTGAAAAAAACAGGAGAAATTACTGCAGAGGAAGAGCAGAAGCGTCTGAATGACCGGATGGAGAGGCTGAACTACGAGCTTCATAATATGTTCCGCTATAACCACCGTCTTGTCAATGGACAGCCAAGTGTCTTTGTGCCGGTGCTTTGCAGCGAGCAGATTATCAATGCGCCGGAGCGTGCAGCTGTAACAAAAGACCGTATGGGGCAGACTGTCGAGAAGTTCCGTGATATTGATTATTCTGTGTTCTGCCGAGAACTGATGTATGCAGATCCGGAAGCAAAAATAGAAAAAGAGTTTGAAATGAAGGAAGTTGTGCCGGATATTATTTTATTCCCGGCGTATGGACTGAATTCCGTCATGTGGCAGGAGATTAGCTGCAAGAGAAGAGATTCTGCAGGCCGTTTCCTGTTCCCAATGTTTGTAGAAGGAAGCCTTGACGACCTGATGATTCGTTGCTTTGGCCGTTTCCGCTGGGAGCTGTGCCGTACGATGATGGGAACTTCATGGAACAACATTCAGTATAAATCTCTGACTTCAGAATATTCGGATTATATTCAGTTCTATCGGAAAAACAAGGACCTTTCCGAAGAGCGTAAAGAGAAAATAAAGCTGCAGATTGCCAAAGGAAAAGGAAATACAAGAGAAATTTTCCTTTTGGATTACGAGCTTTGGATAAAAGCAGAGGCAATGGGCGCTATCCGCTTAAACAAGATCGCAAGAGAAATTCTTACAATGTACTGTCCATTCAACAAAGAAATCAGAAATGCACTGGAAAGCCAGCCTACTTACGCAGATGCAATTGCAAAGTTTAAGAGGGAAAATTTGAAGAAAGCAAGAGAACTGGAGCTGCGTTACCATGCTCTGACAAAACAGGGCATTGCATTGACTCAGCCGTTGATTGACACATTGAGTTTTTATAAAGACAAATAAAACAGAAGGAAGGAATACAGCGTGGGGCAGGAACAGATTCTTGCAGCCGATGCGCTCGGAAAGCGCTATGGCAGCCATTGGGCGGTAAGGAACGTTTGCTTTGCCGCAGAAAAGGGGGATATTCTTGGCATCCTTGGAGAAAATGGGGCCGGAAAATCCACCTTGCTTTCCATGCTTGCAGCGCTGATTCCTCAGACGGAAGGAAAGCTTCTTTTTAAGGGCGAAGAGGTTAAGAAAAAAAGGGCATATCGTACACAGATTGGATATGTACCTCAGGAAATTGCTTTGTTTGAGGAACTGAGCGGGCAGGACAATCTGGAGTTTTTTGCAAGAGGCTATGGTCTTTCTAAGCAGCAGGCAGCTGACAGAATAGAGAGAGCCTGTGCTGTTACTTCCTTTCAGACAGAATGGCTAAAAAGGCCGGTATCAGAATATTCCGGCGGAATGAAGAGAAAAATAAACATTGGAGCGGCGCTGCTGCATCAGCCGCCTCTGCTTCTGCTGGATGAACCGACAGCAAATCTGGATTTTGCCTCTGAAGAACAGATTATGGAGGCCATCAGGGCGTTGGCAGCAGAAGGTGTGACGATTATTTATGTTGGGCATCAGCCGGAGCTGATGGAACAGCTATGCAATAAATTCTGCCTGATAAAAGGCGGAAAGCAGCTGCTGTTTGATACAATGGAGCATGGGCTGTGTGGAAAAAGCGGAGAGAGGCTTTCTTTAAAACAGCGGTGCAGGGAACTATTGGAAGCTTAATACACAAAGGAGCAAAAGAACGGCAGATGGGCTGGCTATTTGGAACGAAACAGCAGTTGGAACAATTGAAGCAGCAGATGGATGTGGGAAATTATGAAGAAGCGCTTTCTGTAGCAGATGGCATTTCGGATTTCCGGCTGAAAAACTATGCTGATCTTATGCTGGTAGCAAAAGTATATAAAAAGAACGGCGAATACAGCCAAGCAAAACAATTATATGAAAAGGCGAGGGAAAAACGCAGTTCCAGGGCGGTGCTTCTGGAGCTGCTTGATTGCTGTCTGGAAACAAAAGAAACAGAAGATGCAGACAGATATTTTGATGAGCTTCATAAAACTGCGCCGGATGATACCGCATTATTGTACGCATACCGTTATAAAATTGAGAAATGCAAAAAAAGAGATGCGGCCTTGCTTATCACCATTCTGGAAGAGCTGAAAGCAATTGATTATACAGAAGAATATGCTTATGAGCTTGCCAAGCAGTACCATAAAGCAGGCAGGACACGAGAATGCATGCAGGAATGTGAAGAGATTATTCTCTGGTTTGCAGAAGGTGCTATTGTGGAACGTGCCAAGACCCTTCTTGCATATTATAAAGGAGAAATTAGTCTGGAAGAAATCAAGACGGTTGGGGAGCGTTATGCTGCCAACCGCTCTATGAAAAACAATGAAGAGCCAAAGGAGCAGACAGAGCAGGCTTTAGAGAAACCATTTCCAAAGGAGAAGGAAGTGGTTCAAGAGGAAGCTGTGCAAGAAGAAGCTTTGCAGGAGGAAAAAAGGCAGTGGGAAATGGAGGAGGAGCCGCTTCCGGAAATTGACCTGTCATGTCTTGACTTTTCTGAAGAAGAGCAGAACACAAGCAGAGAGCCATATGAACTGTTTTTTCTTGAGAATCCGGAAAACAGGAGGGAGGCTTCCGAAGAAAAACCAGGAAAAGCAGAACGCCTTCTTGTAAACCGTAATGTTTCCATAGAAGAAACCTGTAAAAGCTTTGCAAGGATAGGTGCAGTGCGCAGCCAGATTCTTGAATGTTTGGAGCGTTTTTTAAACGAGCAGGGTTCGATGTCCCTTGTGATTGCAGGAGAAGAAAAATCAGGGAAAACCGCACTTGCACTTTCTATGGTAAAGCTTCTGTACCAACTGCGTCTGTTAAAGTATGACCGCACGGCAGTGATTGCTGCAGAGCGTCTGAATGAGATTTCGGTAGCAGATAAAAAGCAGGAGCTGAAAAACTGCAACCTTTTAATAGAAAGGGCAGGAAAACTTCAGACAGATACGCTGGAAGAACTGTTTCGCTTTTTAGGCAGCAGGAACAAAGGAATCTGCCTGATATTAGAGGACACTGCAGAATGCATTGACAGGCTCCTTCATATCAATGAAGGATGGGAAGAAAGGCTTCATAACCAAATTAGGATTCCAGATTACATTGCGGAAGATTTGCTTGGCTTTGCCTATGACCGTATTGAGGCAGAAGATTATGCTATAGACAAGCCGGCAGCAGAGGCCTTGAAAGAAAAAATAGAAGAAATCGTAAGCCGGCGGGAGAAAGAGCAGCATCTGACTTTGACGCTTTCTTTGGTGGAGCAGGCGCTTTCGCTGGCAGAGCAGAGAAATGGGCAGATTATTTTAAAAATGGCAGCAGCCGGACGGTTTCAGACCGGAAATTTCTTTGTGCTGTTAGAAGAAGATATAGACGCATGTGATGTCTAAAAAATACAGACAACAAAAATCTGCAAGCAACAAAAGATTTGCTGCTTGCAGAAAAGATTTTTAAACTTTGAACTGAAGCTTTACATCGGATTTCAGTGTCTGGCCGCCAACAGAGCGGACATTTTTTGAAATATTCAGTATATAGGAAGAGTCTCTTGTATAAGGCTCTAACGGCTCGATTTCAATTTCATTTGTCTGGCTGTTGTAGTGGATGGCTGTTTTTAACGGAATATCCGAAATATCGGTGACATACAGGTTCATATTATTCACGCTGGAAGGGTCTAGAGGTGCGCTGAATTTAACTCGCCATACAAATTTGCCGGTTTTAAATTTCAGGCTCTGTTTAACTTTCCCCTTGACCTCTGCAGGGACGGATTCAATGTCTATAAAATTCATAAGAGAGACCTCCTTGCGCAGTTTAAAAACAAGTTCTTTTCTATTGTAACATACTTTTTAGAATTTGAACAGAGAGGATTGCATTTGCATGCAAAGGAAAAATAAAAATAATATCGTATTGCTTGGAATGCCGGGAGCAGGAAAAAGTACGGTCGGGGTTCTTTTGGCAAAGAAAATGGGAAAGAACTTTTTAGACACGGATTTGCTGATTCAGGAAAAGGAAGGAAGGCTGTTAAAGGAAATTATCAGCGAAGACGGATTGGAAAGTTTTATAAGGACAGAGAACCGCATCAATGCGTCAGTAGAGGCAGAAAATACAGTGATTGCACCAGGCGGCAGTGTGATTTATGGAATAGAAGCAATGGAGCATTACAAAAAGATTGCGCGCATTGTCTATCTGCATCTGAGTTATGAAGCCATAAGCAGCCGTCTTGGAAATTTAACAGAGCGAGGAGTTGTCTGCCGCGCCGGTCAGACGCTTCGTTTGCTGTATGAGGAAAGATGCCCGCTTTATGAAAGGTACGCAGATGTTGTTGTGCAGTGCGATGGGCTTGAAGTCGGGGAGATACTTGAGCTTGTGGAAGAAAAGCTTTGACGCTTCTGAGGGTCAGGATACCAAGGATTTTTAATATCCTAATTCTTAAGAAGAAATAATAGGAAAAATGAAAAAAAGCTTTACAAACTGGGAAGAATGGATTATAGTATCTTAGTATTATGCTAGAGCAAGTATGCAGATTTATAATTTTGACATAGAACGAAATGGTAACTGAGGTGTGAAAAAATGGAACAGTATGTAATCAAAGGCGGCAGACCACTGAAGGGAGAGGTGGTAATCAGCGGTGCAAAGAATTCGGCGCTTGGAATTTTGGCAGCTGCTGTATTATCTGAGGAGCCTGTTTGTATTAAAAACCTGCCGGATATTCGTGATATTAATGTATTGCTTCACGCAATGGAAAATATAGGGGCTGTCATTGAGAGGTTAGATGCACATACCGTCAAAATTTATAGTAAAAACGTACATCCGATGGCAGTTGACGATGAATATATCAGGAAAATCAGAGGCTCTTATTATTTAATTGGAGCATTGCTTGGAAGATTTAAGAAAACACAGGTTGTCCTTCCGGGTGGATGCAATATTGGGAGCCGTCCAATCGACCAACATATCAAAGGCTTTGAAGCGCTTGGGGCAAAGGTGGCAATCCAGCACGGAATGGTGATTGCAGAAGCGCCAGAGCTGTCAGGCAGCCATATTTATCTTGATATTGTCAGTGTTGGCGCTACTATCAATATTATGCTTGCAGCATGTCTTGCAGAAGGGCAGACAATTCTTGAAAATGCTGCGAAGGAACCTCATATTGTAGACGTCGCAAACTTCTTGAACAGCATGGGAGCTAATATTAAGGGAGCCGGCACAGATGTCATTAAAATTAATGGCGTAAAGAAGCTGCATGGCAGTACGTATTCCATTATTCCGGACCAGATTGAAGCTGGTACATTTATGCTTGCTGCGGCGGCTACAAGGGGTGATATTATTATTCATAATGTCATTCCGAAGCATTTGGAAGCAATCAGCGCAAAGCTTGTAGAAATTGGCGCTACGGTGGATGAGATGGATGATGCTGTTCATGTTGTGGCACCAGAACGGCTTGGACATACACATGTCAAGACGCTTCCATACCCGGGATTTCCAACCGATATGCAGCCTCAGATTACGACTTTGCTGGCATTGTCAGAAGGAACAAGTATTGTTACAGAAAGCATCTATGAGAGCAGGTTTAAGTATGTGGATGAATTAAGCCGTATGGGTGCATCCATCAAAGTAGAAGGAAATACTGCAATTGTAGACGGAGTGAACAGAATTACCGGAGCTACGCTATGTGCATCTGATCTGCGTGCAGGTGCAGCACTTGTAATTGCCGGATTGGTGGCAGAAGGTTTTACGGTTGTAGAGCAGATTGAATTTATTGAGAGAGGCTATGAGAATTTTGAGGGAAAACTCAAGGCACTTGGTGCATGTATAGAAAAAGTGGATTCAGGGGATGAGCGTGCACTGCATAAATTTAAATTAAAAGTGGGTTGAAATAGATTTGAGCCACAATAACTAAGAGGCTGCCGCAAAATAATAACTATATTTTGCGGCAGCCTCTTTTGTATTTATTTTCTGTGTATCGTGTTAGATATTATAAAATTCCCAAAATCGCAATGTCTGGCTGCTTGGAAAGGTCGATAAACTGGTTGTTTTCTGTACGGACAAGAGGCCTGGACAGTGCTCCGCGGTTTGTAAGCACGATTTCTGCCTTTTCGCCAGTACTTAGTAGAACCGTATGATGCAGGTAAGTATGTGCGACGTTTTCCAAAAAGGTCAGCAAATATTCCGGGTCATATTTTTGGAAACCTTCTGCCTCAAAAATTCCAATGACTTCAAGAGGGCAGACCGGGCCACGATAGACGCGGGCTGCAGTCATAGCGTCGTATACATCTGCAATTGCGACAATTTTTGCAAAAGAATCTATTTTATCTCCCATCAGTCCCATTGGATAGCCAGTGCCGTCACAACGCTCATGATGCATCAGGGCGGCAAGCTTTACTTTTGGGTCAAGTGGAAGATCCTTTAGTATGTTATAGCCATAAAGGGAATGGGCTCTTACAGTTGTAAATTCTTCATCTGTCAGTTTTTCTGGCTTGTTCAGAAGAATCTTAGGAACGAGCTTTTTTCCAATGTCGTGCAGCAGTCCTGCAAGAACCAGATTGCGGCATTCTTCTTTTGGAAGTTTTAACCAAATCCCAAAAAGATTGCAGATTAAGGCAACATTTAGGCTATGCACATAGGTAACATCATCTAAATCTCGGATACACATCAGCATATCAAACAATTCGCTTGGGTTATGGCAGGATTCAAACAGCGAAGTTACATCCTGAATTAAGGTTTCTGTATCCAGAAGCTGCTCTGGATGCTCCAGAACAACATCTAACTGCTTTTTGCAGGAAGAAAGCGAAGAAACAAATGTTTTGGAAAAGTTATAAAAATCCGGGCTTTTCTTTACCTGTTCAATATAAAGTGAGTTGCCTGTAATAGTCTCCGTGCTTTCGGGAACGGCAGAATCGGCTTCTGTGATCAACAGGTCTGAAATCGAGTAAAATTTTAAACGTGTAATCATTCGGTCAGTTAATACGGCTCCGGCACCAATCACTAACTGATCCGAAAAAGAGTAAATATCCTCCGCAACAACCATTCCAGGCTCTGCGAGCGAGGTATTGATTCTAAGTGTGTTCATATATTATCCTCATTCTATAAGGTCAGATAGTCATAAGCAATTACAGCATCGGCATTGATATTGCATACCAATGCTATTATATTATAGGTAATAAAAGGGGAAAAGTCAATAAAGAAGCAAGAAAAATTCCCACACTGCACGGCTTTATGAAGTGTGGGAATTTCTGTTGTACTGGCAGCACAATTACAGATAGCGTTTCAATGCTTCCACTTTATCTAACGCTTCCCAAGGGAGGAAGAGGTCATCTCTTCCAAAGTGGCCATAAGCAGCAGTCTGCTTGTAAATAGGTCTTCTTAAATCCAGCATTTTGATAATGCCTGCCGGACGGAAGTCAAAGTTTTCGCGGACAATCTGCACCAGCTCTTCGGATGATTTTACGCCTGTGCCAAAGGTGTCAATCATAATGGAAGTAGGCTGTGCTACGCCAATTGCATAAGAAAGCTGAATTTCGCAGCGCTTTGCAAGACCTGCGGCAACAAGGTTTTTTGCAGCATAACGAGCAGCATAAGATGCGGAGCGGTCTACTTTTGTGCAGTCTTTACCGGAGAAAGCACCACCGCCATGTCTTGCATAGCCTCCATAGGTGTCTACGATAATTTTACGGCCGGTCAGACCGCTATCGCCGTTTGGTCCGCCGATTACAAAACGGCCGGTTGGATTGATGAAAAATTTTGTATTGTTGTCAACAAGTTCGGCAGGAAGGATTGGATCAAGGACATATTTTTTGATGTCGTCATGAATCTGTTCCTGCATGATTTCTGGTGCATGCTGCGTGGAAATTACAACAGCATCCAGATGGACAGGGCGGCCCTCTTCATCATACTCTACAGATACTTGAGATTTGCCGTCCGGACGCAGATAAGGCAGCGTGCCATCTTTGCGTACTTTGGAAAGCTGTTTTGTCAGCTTGTGTGCCAGAGAAATCGGATAAGGCATATATTCGTTTGTTTCATCTGTAGCATAACCAAACATCATGCCCTGATCGCCGGCGCCGATTGCCTCAATATCAGAATCGCTCATTTTGCTTTCTTTTGCTTCAAAGGATTTATCGACGCCAAGTGCAATATCCACAGATTGTTTATCCAGCGCAAGCATAACGCCGCAGGTATTGCCATCAAATCCATATTCTGCATTGTTGTAGCCAATGCTGCAAATGGTGTCGCGGGCAATCTTCTGGAAATCTACCTGTGCCTTTGTTGTGATTTCACCCATAATCAGCACAAGGCCGGTCGTGCATGCCGTTTCGCAGGCAACGCGGCTCATTGGGTCCTGTTCTAATAATGCATCCAAAATAGCATCAGAAATCTGGTCGCATATTTTATCTGGATGCCCCTCGGTTACAGATTCAGATGTAAATAAACGTCTGTCCATAAAATCTTCCTTTCTTTTATGTAGTTTCGTAACTGTGAAGGTACTGAACAGTTACGTAATTTCTTTAGAATATTCCCCTGCAAAGGATGCAGGACGTTTCGTGGGTTTTCCTAATTTGCCTTAATAGATTAGGGTGTTAAAAGGGTGCTTTGCACCAACCGAACACAATATGTGGTGTTGCAAGTTTACTTGCAAACACACATATTTGTGTCGGTTATGCCCCGAAGGGGCTTTTGACACCCGAATCTGATAAAGAAAGTATAACATAATCTGAATAATTTGTGAACTGGAGGAAAAGACTTTCTTTTTCAAAGCTTTTGTGATATGATAGCATAAGCTTTTGACATATCTAAGAAAGGAACCAAATAAATGAAAAAGAGAATTTTAGCAATTATGCTTGCCATAATGACAGTAGCAGCGGTTGGCTGCGGCAAGAAAACAGAAGTTACATTGGGAGAGTATAAGGGCATTGCCCTGACAAGAGTTTCTGATTCGGCAGTAGAAGAACAGATTCAGAAAACACTTGAAAATAAGGCAGAACTTTTGGAAGTGGACCGTCCGGCAGAAAAAGGCGACACCGTAAATATCAACTATGTCGGCATGAAAGACGATGTTGCATTTGAAGGCGGCACAGATGATTCTGAAGCAGGCACGAATTTGACAATTGATGATAATGGCGGCGGATTTATCCCGGGCTTTGCAGACGGTCTGATTGGTGCAAGCGCAGGACAGAACATTGACCTGAACCTGACCTTCCCGGATCCATATACGAACAACCCTGATTTGGCAGGACAGGCCGTTGTATTCCATGTAACCGTGAATGCAGTAAAGGAAAAAGTAATACCAAAGCTGACAGATGAATTTGTTCAGGCAAATTCGGATTATGAATCTGTAGATGAATATAAGACGGCGCTTAGGGAAGCAATGAATCAGGAAGCGTTCTATCAGCAGATTTTGGATTCCCTGATGGCATCCTGTGAAGTGGAGAATTACCCAGAAGACAGGATAACGCAGACAAAAGAAAACTTTGTAAACAACTACAAAATGTATGCGCAGTATTATGGCTCATTAACAGGCATGGATACAGAAACGGCACTGAAGTATTTCTTTAATGTAGATTCCATGCAGGCACTTGAGGAAGCCGGAGAGACCTACGCTTATAATGTAGTGAAGCAGCAGCTGATCTTGGAGAAGATTTCTGAAATCGAAAAACTTTCGGTGTCGGACGAAAGGTATGATACTGAGATTGTAAAATATGCAGAACAATATAATTACGAGACAGTAGAAGAATTTTTGGCAGTATATAAGGAAGAGGATGTCAGAAAGTCGATTCTGATGGATGTTACGATGGAATTCTGTATCGCGAATGCAGTGATTTCGGACGCAGAGTAAGAGAAAAGGAACTGTTTCAGAGCAGTTAGGAAAGAAAAGCAAAGAAAAGTCAGGGCGTATAGGATTCTATACGCCCTGATATTTTTATCTTATTTTGTAATTCTGTTTTTGGAAGAGGAAAGCATATCACAGCAGTTTCTGGATATACTTTAATTATGCAAAGCATCCAACGCCAGTTTGATGCATCCTAAAATGCCCTGATTGTCATTTAAGCTTGGAGGGACAATATAGGAGCCAAGGTCATGAAGCTGTTTTGTGTCAACATAGCCATTGAGAAACTCAGCAGTTTTTTTGCGAATCAGAGGGAAGAGCTGTTCTTGATGCATCACACCGCCGCCAAGGACAATGCGTTCTGGAGAAAGAATCAGGATATAGTTTACAAGCGCTTTTGCTATGTATTCTGCTTCCAATTCCCATACATCCGGCATATCTTTTAGCTCAATTGCCTTCTTTCCGTAGCGGCCTTCAAGAGCAGGGCCTGATGCAAGTCCTTCCAGACAGTTTGTATGGTAAGGGCAGCATCCTTTATAAGAGTCATTTGTGCCTCTCTCCAGAAGGATATGTCCTCCTTCCGGATGCAGCATACCATGCAGCAGTTTGCGGTTTACAAAGATGCCAACACCGACTCCGGTGCCGATGGTAATGTAAATTCCGGTGTCTATATTCTGCATGCAGCCGAATGTGGCTTCTCCGAGTGCTGCTGCATTGACATCAGTGTCAAAACCGGCAGGGATTGAAAGCTCGCTTTGCAGAACACCCATGATATTGTAGTTTTTCCATGCCAGCTTTGGGGTTGTCGTAATAAAGCCGTATGTATCTGATTTCGGCTTGACATCCGCCGGGCCGAATGTGCCAATACCAATAGCTTCGATTGGAAACTGTTTAAAGTATCCTATCAGTTTTGGCATGGTCAGTTCGGGAGTTTCCGTAGGAATGGAGCAACGGTCCATAATGTTTCCTTGTTCATCACCAACAGCACAGACCATTTTTGTGCCACCGGCTTCCAGTGCGCCTAAAATCATATGAAAGACCTCCAGGTTGTTTCTTTCTTCGTAACTGTTCAGTACCTTCACAGTTACCTTTCTTCTATGATAGGAGATTTTCAGCATGAAATCAAGTAAAAAGTGTTTCCTGATTTATTTTAGCCAGATTTTGAAAAGTGAGAAATTTTGCAATAAGTTTTTTGGACTTGACTAAAAGTAATTTGTGCAGATTGCATAAAAATAATGCTGGTTTTAATGGAAAATGGTGATATAAAGAAAAAAGAAAGAAATTGGGAAATAAGTTATCCACAATTGAAAAGTGGAAAAAATGGCACAAAAGGATAGTTATGCACGGAGTTATCCACATTATCCACAGGCCGGTACTATGGCTGTGGTATATACAAAGGGTATGTCAAGCTCGAAAATACGTTTTGTAATTTGTGATAAAGTTAAGAAAAAGCCTGGGACAAGCAATATTCAAACTTGACATATATATTTTTTGAAAAGTGATAAAATAAAAAACAAACTATCTGATAACAAAAAATAAACTTGAAAGGTGTTGCAATATATGGTATCATATTATCAGGCAGTAAAGTGATTTGCTGCTTAGTAAGCAGGTAAGGAGCTGATGCATATGCGTTTCTTGATGTATGGGAAAAATATTGAGGTTACAGAAGGCCTGAAAACGGCAGTAGAAGAAAAAATCGGCAAACTGGAGCGTTATTTCACGCCAGAAACAGAAGTTCATGTTACGTTCAGTGTAGAAAAGGACAACCAGAAAATTGAACTTACAATTCCTATGAAGGGGACTATCCTGCGTGCAGAGCAGACAAGCGATGATATGTATGCTTCTATTGATATGGTGGAAGAAATCATAGAACGTCAGCTTAGAAAATATAAAAATAAGCTTGTGGATCAAAAACAGTCGGCAGGCAGCTTCACAAAGGCATTTGCAGAAGAAGAGGCGGCAGAGGATGAAGAAATCAAAGTTGTCCGCACAAAGCGTTTTGCAGTGAAACCGATGGATGTGGAAGAGGCATGTATCCAGATGGAACTGTTAGGACATAACTTCTTTGTATTCCGCAATGCTGAAACAGATGAAGTGAATGTGGTTTACAAAAGGAAAGGAAATACGTATGGATTGATTGAACCGGAGTATTAATCGGAGAGTCTGTCTGCGAAAAAGGCTGCGAGCCGTCGGAAGCATCCGGCGGCTCTTCCTGTTTTGATGGAATTTGTTCTTTTAGAGTCTGTTCATAAAAAATTCAGTTGCTAACCTTTTTGTATAATGTTACAATAATAGTTAGCGTCGATGTACAGATGGAACTACGGTTGATGAAGGGCAGAATTTCCGCC
>CAJTZB010000034.1 GCA_910583815.1 uncultured Lachnospiraceae bacterium | reverse complement strand
CAGGCAGTTTGTATTTGCAGCTGCGGCGGTGGCTCTTAGCATTTGCCTGCCATTCTTTTTAAAAAAGATACGTTGTCTGTCAAAGCTTGGCTGGTTTTACGCGGCAGGCGGGCTTGCCCTGCTGTTGCTTGTTCTGTTAAATGGAGTGTCTTTTTTTGGAGCCAAGAACTGGCTTTCTGTTAAAGGGATTGTATTTCAGCCGTCCGAGTTTGTAAAACTGCTCTATCTGTTTGCGCTTTCGGCACTGTTTTCGGCAAAATGGCTTTTTGGAAAAAGGACAGGACAGAAGGAAGAGGCAAAGAGGCAGAAAAAACAAGGAAAGCACGGATGGGATTGTAAGAGCTGGCAGTACTGGCTGCAGCTGCTTTTGGTCAGTATGGTTGCCGCGGCACATGTTGGCATGTTGGCGCTCTCTAATGATTTTGGAGGAGCGCTGATTTTCTTTGTGCTTTATGTTGTGATGATTTTTGCTGTTAGCGGAAACAAGCTGCTTCCTGCACTCGCCTGTATTGCTGCTGTTTTTGCATCTCAGATGGTATACCAATATTCGGGGCATGTACAAGAAAGAATCCTGGCATGGAAAGATCCGTTTGCACATATTGAAGATGAAGGCTATCAGATTGCACATTCCATGTTTGCAATTGGAAATGGCGGATGGTTTGGAACAGGGCTGACGGAAGGGATGCCGGGGAAAATTCCGGTTGTAACGAGTGATTTTATATTCCCTGCAATTTCAGAAGAATTCGGTGCATTCTTTGCAGGGCTTTTGTTATGTATCTATATTAACTGCATTGCCTGGTTACTGCGGCTGGCACTTTTGCAGAAGGAAAAATTTGCGTTTGCAGTGACGGCAGGCGCCGCGGCGCTGTTTGGCTTTCAGGCCTTTTTGAATGTCGGAGGCGTCATTAAAATGATTCCGCTGACCGGCGTGACGCTTCCTCTTGTCAGTTATGGAGGCAGTTCCTTAATCAGTATGCTGCTGTTGCTGCAGGGAGCGCAGGCAATGCAGGAAGCAGAGATGCAGAAACAAAATGAAAAGAAAGAGGCACAGAAGAAAGAGATAAAGAAAAAAGAAGATAGTTGGGAGAAAGAAGATAAAGAACACTGCAAAAACCGGATGACCGGAATTTGTGCCTGTCTGATGCTTATGTTATGTACTGCAGTGGCATATTTTTTGGGAGTTACCGTATCTGCTTCTAAAGCAGCATTTTTCAATGACTATAATCCAAGAGTCAGGGCGTTGGAACAGAAGATGCTTCGGGGGAAGATTCTGACGTCAGATGGAGAGGTTTTAGCACAGAGCGTTCTTGGAGAAGATGGGATGGTTTATCGCATTTATCCATATGGAGGAGGGGCGGCATTTTTAACGGGACGCATAAAGAATGGGGAAAGCGGACTGGAAAAAACAGAAAAGATTCCACTCCTTACTGCAGAACTTCCGTTTTCAGAGGCTTTTATGAAAAAAGCCTCCGGTGAGCTTTTGGAAGGGAACAGCGTAGTGACAACGCTTGATTCTAAACTTCAGAAAACGGCATATCAGGTACTTGACGGAAGGAAAGGTGCGGTTTGTGTGCTGGAGGTAAAGACCGGAAGGATACTTGCAATGGCGTCTTCTCCTGCCTATAATCCAAATGAAATTTCTGAGACTTGGGAATCGCTTCGCCTGAACCAAGATGCGCCGCTGTTAAATCGAATGCTGAATGGCCTGTATCCGCCGGGTTCGGTATTTAAGATTGTTACAACGCTTGCCTATCTGCAGGAGCATACAGTGGAGGAGTTTGCCTATACATGCAGCGGGGGCATTCAGGTTGGCGATGCCAAGCTGCACTGTTACGGAGAGATAGCGCATGGCAGGCAGACCTTAGCAGAAGCATTCGCAAATTCATGCAATACAGCATATGCTTATATAAGCAGCCTGATTTCACCAGAGGTCTTTCGGGAAACAGCGGCAAGGCTTGGCATTGGTAGTTGCTTTGATGGGACAGTGCCGTATTCAGAAGGAAGTTTTTTATATGAAGCCGCGATGAAACCGGAACTGATGGCGCAGACTGCTTTTGGGCAGGGCAAGACAATGGTATCGCCGTTCCAGAGCCTTCTGATTGCTGCTGCAATCGCCGGAGATGGAGCGCTTGTGCTGCCATATGAGGTAGAGCAGATAGAATCTGCAGACGGAGAACTGCTGGAGACAAGGTCATCTGCCGGAACTTTGCAGATAATGAGCAAAGAGGAGGCGGATTTTCTGACGGAATGCATGATAAAGGCTTCCGAAGGGCATATGGCAGAACAGAAGGCGGAAGGGATTGTCGTGGCAGGAAAGACGGGTTCTGCGGAAGTAACAAAGCAGCTTCCGGCACATGCATGGTATGTCTGCTTTGCGCCGGCGGAGGAACCAGAGATTGCTGTCTGCGTTCTGATAGAACAAGCAGGGACAGGAAGCAGATATGCGGTGCCGGCGGCAAAAGAACTGCTTGAGACGTATTTTTATAAAAAGGAAAATTAGCGTTCCTGTACACCAACGCCAGAATAATGCCCAGAAAAACCCAAGGGCCAAAGGCAGAAAAGTAGGTTGCAATGTATCTCTAAATGATGTATACTAGTAGACAGTTGTTGAATACACACCACATAACGGAGGCATTGCGATGATAGAAGCAACCAGCTGCGGCGGTGTAGTTATATTCAGAGGGAAGATTTTGTTGTTGTATAAGAACTATAAGAACAAGTACGAAGGCTGGGTTCTTCCTAAAGGCACGGTAGAGGAGGGCGAGGAATACAAAGAAACCGCTATCCGCGAAGTAAAAGAGGAGACTGGTGCTGATGCATCCATTATTAAGTATGTCGGCAAAAGCCAGTATACTTTTAATACGCCGCAAAATATCGTGCAAAAGGATGTTCACTGGTACTTGATGATGTCTGACAGCTATTATAGCAAACCGCAACGCGAAGAGTATTTTGTGGACTCCGGATATTACAAGTTTCATGAAGCATATCATATGCTGAAATTTGCAAATGAGAAGCAGATTTTAGAAAAAGCATACAATGAGTATGTAGACCTGAAAAAAAGTAATCTCTGGGGCAATCGAAAGTATTTCTAAAAAGATAGGATAAATGCAGGGAAGGCAGATGCTTTCCCTGCATTTTTTGTTATTTTACTATTGCAATTTTATGCAGAGTATGGTAAAATACATTCTGTTGCTGGCGTGGCGGAATGGCAGACGCAGCAGACTCAAAATCTGCCGAGGGCGACTTCGTGCGGGTTCAAGTCCCGCCGCCAGCACTGTTTAAAATCGCTGAAGAGCTTGAAGAATCAGGCATTCAGCGATTTTTTTGTCTCATCTTATGCGTCCATGCGGCTTCATTCCGTTTGGACGCTTTTTTTGTGATGGGACATCATTGAGCCAAGTTTCTCTAAAGTCTGAGGAAAAACAAAAAGGCAATGAAATAGTATGACGTTTGAATTATTTATGAACGTGTTCAAAAAAAGGTTGACAAACAGGAAAGCCAAGCGTATAATATAAATGAACTTGTTCATAAATAAGTTTGCTGAAAGGATCTATTGAGAAAACAGAAGGGAGGTTAAGCTGAAAAATCCAAGATTTTTCAAATGGGAATTTGTGCTGTCGCACAAGGTTTTCTTTCGGATAAGAAGCCGCCTGTGGCGGCGGAAGGAGGGAAAATGAGAAGAAAGGATGATACTCTGCGTGATACATTGCTAAACTTATCTCGTCAGATTGCAGATGAAGAAGGCATAGAGGCTGTCAATATCCGTTCTATAGCAAAGAAAGCAGGAGTGGCAACCGGAACGGTATATAATTACTTTGCGAGCAAAGATGAAATTCTTCTTGCGTTGACAGAAGAGTATTGGAAGCAGACATTGTATGATATGAAAGACGCAATTGCTGCAGATTCCTTTTGTGAGCAGCTGCGGGAAATTTTTACTTTTTTAAAAAGGCGGATAGAGCAGTCGGCAGGAAAGCTTATGAACAGCCTTGGCAATGTGGAAACAGTGGGGCAGGCGCGGATGCTGTCCATGCAGTCGGCGTTGGAAGCAGCTTTGGTTTGGCGTATGGAACAAGATATAGGTGTCCGCAAGGATATTTGGGGCGAGGCATTTACAAAAGAACAGTTTGCGCGCTTTATTATGATGAACATGATGGTATTGTTAAAGGAGGAAGTTCCTGATATTGACTTCTTTCTTACGGTTGTGAAACGTATTCTCTATTAGGTAAAAAGGAGGGATTTTTATGCCGCAGGCAATTGCAGAAACTGTATTCGATGTATTTTATCTTAGCTTCGCGCTTATTGCAGGGCTTACTATGTTGGTGAAAGGAAAGAAGCCGCTGGTAAAAAAAGCAGGATTGATGGCTGTACTGCTTGGTGCAGGGGATTCTTTTCATCTGGTCCCGCGCTGCTATGCGCTTTGGACATCAGGTTTGGAGAGCAATGCAGCTGCTCTTGGAATTGGAAAATTTATTACTTCTATTACTATGACCATTTTTTATTTGATATTGTACTATATTTGGCGTGAACGCTATCAGGTGAAAGGACAGAAAGGGCTTACCGCAGCAATGTGGATATTATCTGTGCTTCGTATTGCGCTTTGCCTGCTGCCGCAGAACCAGTGGCTTGTATACCGCCAGCCGCTCCTGTTCGGGATACTTCGCAATATACCATTTGCCATAATGGGAATTATTATTATCATTATTTTTGCGAAGGAAGTTAAAAGAGCAAATGATCGTGTATTTCGGTTTATGCCGTTGGCAGTGGCGCTCTCATTTGGATTCTATTTGCCGGTTGTCTTGTTTAGCGGGATTGCTCCGGCTGTTGGCATACTGATGATTCCTAAAACACTGGCATATGTTTGGGTTGTATTGATGGGATGGAAGCTCTATAAACAGGTATAGCATCTAATTATATAGGAGGAGAAGAGGATAATGACAAAACGTTATGCAAATTTAGCTTTGGTTTATGCCATCATTGCTATGGTATTTGGAGTATTTTACAGAGAGTTTACGAAGTTTCAGCACTTTTCCGGACAGACAAACCTGTCTGTGATGCACACGCACTACTTTTTGCTGGGAATGTTCTTTTTTCTTGTGCTGATGTTTGCAGAAAAGACTTTTTCTTTTTCTGATAAAAGCACTGGAAGGCTTTTGATTTTTTATCAGCTTGGATTAAATATTACAGGGATTGGCTTTCTTATGAGAGGTTTGACACAAGTTTGGGGAACAGAGCTAAGCAAGGGGATGGATGCTTCTATTTCCGGGATTGCAGGAATCGGGCACATTCTGACAGGTGTCTGCATTATCCTTTTGCTGTTAAAAATCAAGAAGCAAGTAAATTAAAAAGGTTAAGTCTGCCAATAAAAGTATTATCTGTTCTCGGCAGTTTTGTAAGATTTTGTTCTTTCTATACGTATATTAGAATGTACAACATAACGCGCAAGGGAAGTTGTGCTACCGCTCATAACAGAATATATCTGATATAAAGATATACTTATCCGGATATGGAAGGTGGTGGACTGTATGTGGAAGGAAGAAGGCAGGAAAATCAAGGAACTGTTGGAACAATACGAAGACAGTGAGATAAGAAATTCTGAAATGCAGGCGGAACGCAAAGAAAACCAATTTGAACCATCAGAAGAATTTATGGAAGCGATGGGACGGATGTTTGAAAATGTGCCAAAGCGTATAAAAACGCTGCGGTATCAGAAACTGCAGGGCTATGCTGCTTTTGCATGTGGAATGTTGGCAAGGGCTGCAATACTTGCGGTGCTGCTCATAGTTTTTACAGGTGGTTTGTCAGGAAACGGACTGCTTACGGCATCTGTAAACCAGATTGTACTAATTACAGATACGGAGGATGCAGCTTGGCTGACTTTTTCCGTAAGTCCGCTGCAAGACCCGGATGGGTTAAAACAGGTTTCCGAACTTGTGCTTGAGTTCCCACATATCCCTGCCGGATATGAATTTAAATCAGAGGAACTTCTGCCCATTTCGCGTGGCAAGGTATTCCGCTATGAAAAAGGGGAAGAAAATGAAATTATCATCCTTATTTCCGGGCTGAGCAAATATGGGAATACGATAGCGGTAGGGACAAAAGAATATTCTGTTTTTCAGGCAGGTACAATAGAAGGTATTGAAATGAGGATGGGAAACGGATATATCTATTATACATGGGTACAGTCTGACTACCTGTTTACTTTAAGCATCACGGAAGATTTGCAGGAAGAGATAGGGCAGATGATTGCTTCTATCAATATTTCGTAAAGAGAGGAATACTTATGAGAAAAATAGCGAGAATATCAGCTTTAGTACTGTGTGTTGCATGTTTCCTTATGCTTTCACCAAAGTCTGCGGCATATGCGCAGCAGGAGTTTAAGATAGGAGACGAGGTAATTTACATTGATGGAGAGCCTTATTATCTGCAGGGCACGAGCCGTGAGGCACAGCCGACAAGTCTGGACCCGGGTGGCCCAAGCTCCATAAAGGATCAGATCTCCTATTATTATACAGAAGGTACCGGCCGCAATTTAGTTGTATTTGCGGAGGTGACCCGGTCTGTTTTTGTTGGGGATACTGAGATTGCAACGTTATTGCAGACATCGGAGTGGCACTATGTCTATGGGGAGAGCGTGGAGTTTATATCAGGTTATACAACCTGCAGTTATATGCATCCTTCAGTGGCACGTATCACTATTGAGGATTTGGGCCATGTAAACGGTACATATTCTGCCGGGTATCTGGTATTTGCGGAACTGTCAGCACAACCTGCTCTATTTACGGAACAATTTCCTAAGCATTAGAGGGCTGCATCTGCCGCCCTTCCATATTGTCTTCTAAGGCTTGAGGTTTGCATAAACTCCCTCTTTTTGTTTACTGGCACAATGTCAGGGCAGAAAGAGGGAGTTTTTGTCTTGCCGGGGGAAAAAGATTGCAAACATGGAAGGCTTTTGCTATAATCAATATAATTTTAAACCAATAGAAGGAAGTACCAGTAAATCAATGAAGGAATGGTAAGACTATGCGTATCGTGGTAAAAGTGGGGACATCAACACTCACGCATTCTTCCGGCAGAATGAATCTTCGGAGGATAGAAAAGCTTTGCCGTGTCATCAGTGACTTAAAAAATGAGGGGCATGAAATGATTCTCGTGTCTTCTGGTGCTATCGGAATGGGCGTCGGGAAGCTGTCGCTAAGAGAGCGCCCGGATGACATTCCTACCAAACAGGCATGTGCAGCTATTGGGCAGTGTGAACTGATGTATGTGTATGATAAGGAATTTTCGGAGTATCATCATACTGTGGCACAGATTCTGATTACCGGCGCTGACATTGCCGACAAGATGCGGCATCAGAATTTCAAAAATACAGTGACCCGCCTGTTAGAGTTTGGAGTATTGCCGGTTATTAACGAAAATGATACAGTTGCCACAGATGAAATCGTTATTGGTGATAATGATACACTTGGGGCTGTTGTTGCCGTAAGTGCAGGGGCAGAGCTGTTGATTCTTCTGTCTGATATTGAAGGGCTGTATACTGCCGATCCGCATAAAGACTTAGAGGCACGGCTTATTCCGCAAGTGGATGAAATAACGGAGGAAATTTTGCGGTTGGGAGAAGGGAAAGGCTCCATGCTTGGCACCGGAGGAATGAAAACAAAGCTGCATGCCGCGGTCATAGCTACAGAAGCAGGCATTGATATGGTAATTGCAAACGGAAGGGAGCCGGATATTTTATATAGCATTGTTTCCGGCAATCCGGCAGGCACGTTGTTTAAAGGAAAACGAAAGGCTTAGATAAGGAGAAGTATGACAACACAGGAAATCCTTGCGGCGGCAGTTGCTGCAAAATCTGCAATGACAGGACTTACATCAAAAGATAAAAAAGAAGCCATTTTAAGTATGGCAGACAGCTTGATGGCGTCTTCGGAAGAAATTCTTTATGCTAACCGTCTGGATGTCAAAGATTCGCTTGGCAGTATGTCGGAGGTTTTATTGGACCGTCTGACGCTGACTGCAGAACGAATTTCTGCTATGGCAGACAGTATGCGGAGCGTGGCGCAGCTTGCAGACCCGGTAGGGCAGGTTTTGTCTGAAACGGTTTTGCCAAATGGACTGGTTGTAGAAAAGATTTCAGTTTCTTTAGGAGTTATTGGGATTATCTACGAAAGCCGTCCTAATGTAACTTCAGATGCGGCTGTTCTTGCGTTCAAAAGCGGCAATGTCTGTGTCCTGCGCAGCGGAAAAGAAGCATACCGTACTTCTTATGCTATTGTAACGGCACTGCGCCGTGGGCTGACAGAATTCGGGCTGCCTGAGACGGTAATCAATATCATAGAAGATACGACTCGCAGCAGTGCAAATGAGATGATGGCAGCAAAAGGTTACCTTGATCTTTTGATTCCGCGCGGCGGAAAAGGCCTGATCCGTGCCTGTGTCGAGAATGCAAAGGTTCCATGCATTGAAACAGGCACAGGAATCTGTCATATTTATATAGATGGTGCTGCAGATATGGAAATGGCGCTTGCAATTATTGACAATGCCAAAACGAGCCGTCCTTCTGTCTGCAATGCCTGTGAGGTTTGCCTTGTAGACAGAAAGATTGCAGCAAGCTTCCTTCCAAGGCTGAAAGCAAAGCTTACGGAGAAAAGAGAAAAGGCAGTAGAACTTCGTCTGGATGATGAGGCAGCAAAAATCATAGAAGGCATTCCTGCCGGTGAGGAAGATTTTGATACGGAATTTCTGGATTATATTCTTAGCATAAGTATTGTAGACGGTGTAGAAGCAGCCGTTCGGCATATTTCCATGCATTCTACCGGACACAGTGAGGCGATTGTTACTGAAAACGATATGGCTGCAGAATATTTCTGCAAGAATGTAGACAGTGCTGCTGTCTATGTGAATGCCTCTACCAGATTTACTGACGGAGGGGAGTTTGGTCTTGGCTGCGAGGTTGGCATATCTACCCAGAAACTGCATGCCAGAGGACCTATGGGCCTGTCGGAGCTGACGACTTATAAGTATATTGTTCATGGCAATGGACAGATACGGTAAAAAATTGCCGCAAGCGGCAATTGCAAGAATGCTTCGCATTCTTGTGAATGCACGCGCCTTGCGGCGCAATTTCTTATAAGGAAATAAATTGTCCCAAAGCACTGTGAGGCAGCGCTTGTGACAATTGCAAATCCGCAGGGCGGATTTGGGAATGAAACAGAAAGAGGACGTAAACGTTCTCGGAATGGAGATTCGGATGTATCAGCTTGGATTTATTGGAACAGGGAATATGGGAAGTGCACTCGCGCGTTCGGCATGTGCAGGCATTTCTGCAGATGAGGTTCTGCTTGCCAACCGGACAAAGGCAACAGCAGAGCGCCTTGCAGAAGAACTTGGCTGTGCAGCAGGAGAAAACTGCGATGTTGCAAAAATGTCCAGATATATTTTTCTTGGTGTAAAGCCGCAGGCTATGGCAGAATTGCTGTCAGAAATTGCTCCGGTATTAAGGGAACGAAAGGACAGATTTGTTCTTGTCAGCATGGCTGCAGGTGTGAAACTTGGCACAATAGAACATATGCTTCAGACGGAATATCCGGTGATAAGAATGATGCCGAATATTGCGGCAGCAGTCGGAGAAAGTATGCTTTTGTTTACGGCAAATGCCAAAGTAACAAAAGAGGAGAGGCAGGAGTTCTGCCACTACATGGAAGGTATGGGACAAATAGATGAGATTCCAGAAGGATGGATGGACGCTGGCTGCGCCCTTTCGGGTAGCGGTACAGCGTTTGCTTTTCTGTTTCTTGAGGCACTTTCTGATGGTGCGGTTGCCTGTGGGCTTCCAAGGGAGAGGGCGATGAAATATGCAGCACAGACTTTGCTTGGTTCTGCCAAGCTGATGTTAGAGGACGGCAGACATCCGGCAGAATTAAAAGATGCGGTGTGCAGTCCCGGCGGCACGACGATTGCAGGTATAAGCGTACTAGAGTCTGCCGGATTTAGAGGAGCTGCCATAGAGGCAGTAAAAGCAGCCTATGGGCGGGCATGTGAGCTTTCATAAGACAAAGCAATTTGGATATTGGGCCGGAAGGCGGCAGAGAGGAGCATGTGGAAAGAAAATGAGAAAAAGTAAAAAACAGCTATCCTGTTACGAAATACGGCAGAAAATAAAACCATATATCACCGGAGAAATGGAGCTTCCCGAAGCAAAAGAGTTTGTGGAACATGTACGGCACTGTAAGGAGTGCAGAGAAGAGCTGGAGGCGTACTACGCTTTTTCTGCTGCGTTGATGCAGATTGATTACAAGGATGATGTCAAAGGAAATTTTTTCTTAAATATTGAAAAACGTCTGGAAAAAACAGAGGCGGCAGCGGCGAAAGCAAAAAAAGAACATCTGGTAAAATGGGTGGTCTATGTCGGAGTGGCACTTTTTATTGCAGCAGCAACCGGAGTCAGCATCGGAACCTGAAAGGAAGGATGGAGCAGTGAAAGAAAAGCTTGTATTGATTGATGGAAACAGTATTGTAAACCGTGCGTTTTATGGACTGCCGGACCTGACCACAACAGATGGGCGGCATACAAATGGGATTTTGGGGTTCTTTAATATTTTATTTAAAATATTAGAAGAAGAAAAACCACAATACCTCACGATTGCATTTGATGTGAAGCACCCGACGTTCCGGCATGAGATGTATGCAGAATACAAAGGGACCAGAAAAGGAACGCCGGAGGAACTGTTAGAACAGATTCCTGTGCTAAAGGACATTATAAGGGCAATGGGAATTTTGCAGTTGGAGCGCCCGGGCTATGAGGCAGACGATATCCTTGGCACGCTTGCTAAACAGGCAGAAAAGGATGGCATGGAAGTGTCGCTTGTTTCAGGTGACAAGGACTTGCTCCAGATTGCGGATGACGTGATTAAGGTGCGTATCCCAAAGACGAAGCGGGGAGGCACGGAAATTGAAGATTACTATACAAACGATGTGATAGAGAAGTATGGATTGCGTCCGGAGCAGATTATTGATTTAAAGGGCCTGATGGGAGACGCATCTGATAATATTCCGGGAGTGCCCGGTATTGGAGAGAAAACGGCAACCAAACTGCTGCAGCAGTTTGAAACCGTAGAAAATACATTGGAGCATGTGGATGAGGTGATGCCAAACAAAGCAAAGCAGTCCTTAAAGGAACATGCGGATTTGGCGCGTTTAAGCAAGACGTTGGCTACCATTAAAACGGACTGTGAGCTTGCATTCAGCTATCATGAGGCAAAGATTGGAACAATTTTTACAAAAGAAGCATACCAGATGTTCAAACAGCTGGAAATGAAATCGCTGCTTGCAAGGTTTACACTTTCTGAGGAAGAAATGGTGACTTCGGATGTGCTTCCAGAGAGCTATCAGGAAATTTCTGACCTGGGGACTGCGGAAGATACTTTCCGTGAACTGAGAAAAACCGCAGAAGCAGCAGGAGGAAGCGCAGTGCTTGGTGTTGCGCCGCTTGCAGAAGGGGAAGAATTGCATGCGCTTATGCTGTCTCTTGCCGGGCGGCAGTTCCTATTTGTTCCGGAAGGATTTCTTTCTGATGAGCTTTTATGGGAGCGTACCTTTGAACTTTCAGAATGCTGCGCCTGCATTTCGATGTTTGATGTAAAGAAATATGCGGGGTATGCGGCAGAAAGCGTGCGTTCAAAGCTGTTTGACTTGGGGATTGCGGCATATTTGCTGAATCCGTTAAAGGACACTTATCATGTGGTAGATATTGCAAGGGACTATCTTGGAATGACAATTCCTTCGGAAGAAGACCTGCTTGGAAAACAGACGGTTTCGCAGGCTTTTCTGCAAGGGGACGAAGCAAATTATACGGCAGCTTGCCGGCAGCTTGCAAGAACGGCGGCCGTTGCAGCGAAGGGAGCCGTTTCCTTAAAAGAGCAGTTAAAAGAAACAGGGATGCTCTCTCTGTTTGAAGAAATAGAAATGCCGCTTGTCTTTACGCTTTATGGGATGGAGAAAGCAGGTATCCATGTCAACAAAGAAGCCTTAAAAGAATATGGCGATGCGCTGAAAGAAGGCATCGACAGCCTGGAAGCGGAAATTTATAATATGGCAGGTGAAGAATTCAATATCAACTCCCCAAAACAGCTGGGTGTGGTTCTGTTTGAAAAGCTAAAGCTTCCGTATGGCAAAAAGACAAAGACAGGCTATTCCACTTCTGCCGAGGTGTTAGAAAAATTAAAGACAGAAGATCCGATTGTAGAAAAAATTCTGGAATACCGGCAGCTGACAAAACTAAAAAGCACATATGCAGATGGACTGGATGCCTGTATTGCCGAGGATGGCAGAATCCATTCTAAGTTTAATCAGACGATTACGGCAACCGGGCGGCTAAGCAGTACAGAGCCAAACCTGCAGAATATTCCTGTCCGCATCGAGCTTGGCAGGCGGATTCGGAAACTGTTTACACCAAAGGAAGGCTGTGTGTTTGTGGATGCGGATTATTCTCAGATTGAGCTTCGGATTCTTGCGCATCTGTCAGGTGATGAGAGCCTGATTCAAGCGTACAAAGAAGAGCAGGATATTCATCGCATGACAGCTTCCAAAGTATTTCATATCCCATTTGATGAAGTGACACCGGCACAGCGCAGCAATGCGAAGGCGGTAAATTTCGGAATCGTATATGGAATCAGTTCGTTTGGGCTTGGACAGGATTTAAATATTTCAAAAAAAGAGGCAGAAGCCTATATCCATCAGTATTTTGAAACATATCCTGGGATTAAAACCTATTTGGACGGACTGGTTGCAACTGCAAAGGAATGCGGCTATGTGACAACGATGTATGGAAGGCGGCGTCCAATTCCGGAAATCTCTTCTTCTAACTTTATGCAGAGGAATTTTGGAGAGCGTATTGCAATGAATTCTCCGATTCAGGGGACTGCTGCGGACATTATGAAGCTTGCGATGCTGCGTGTGGAGCGGGCGCTGCGGCAGCAAGGCCTAAAGTCAAAGCTTCTGCTGCAGATTCACGATGAGCTTTTGATAGAGGCGCCGAAGGAAGAGGCAGAGCAGGTGAAGGAACTTTTGCGGAAGGAAATGATGGAAGCAGCCGAGCTTAAAGTACCGCTTGAGGTAGAAGTAAAGACAGGAGCAAGCTGGTATGAAACAAAATAGAGGCTTCTTTACAATCGGAATTACCGGAGGAGCAGGGAGTGGAAAATCTACAGTAGTAGAATATATAAAGACGCTTGTTCCAACGGAATTCCTGCATTGTGATGAAATTGCACATGAACTGATGGAACCGGGAGGAGCATCTTATCAGGTGCTGCTTCGTGAATTTGGTGAAGAGATTTTAAAAGAGCAGGAAGAACGCGAGGGGACTTTTTCAAAAAGAGAGATTGCCAAAGAAAAACTTGCAGGCATTGCAATGACGACGCCGGAGAGCAGGAAACGTTTAAATGCATTGACGCATCCGCTGGTGCGCATGGAAACAGAGAAACGTCTTATGGCGCTGCAAGAGTCCGGCTTTCATGGTGTGGCGGTGATTGAAGCAGCGCTTTTGCTGGAGGCTGGTTTTTCCGATTTATGTGATGAGGTGTGGTATGTATATGCTTTTTTGCCTGACAGGATACGGCGAATGAGGGAAAACAGAGGGTACTCAAAAGAAAAAATAAAGAACATTCTGGACGGACAGCTTTCCGATGAAGAATTTCGGGCACGGACAGACTTTATAATAGATAACTCGGACGCAGCAGGCGATGTGCCTGCCAAAGAGACAAAACGCCGAATAAAAGAACGACTGGAAACTATGGCAGATTTGTGATACAATAAATCGAAAAGGTATTGAACATATCGGAGGAACGTATGGAGAAGCCGGAACAGCTCGTATTTGGCCTTGATATTGGAACGAGAAGCATTGTCGGGACGGTTGGCTATAAGCAGACTTTAAACGACTTTACGGTTGTGGCACAGGAAGTCAAGATGCATGAGACGCGTGCCATGATGGACGGACAGATTCACGATATTTCCAAGGTCGCAGAGACAATAGAACAAGTAAAACGCAGCTTAGAACGTCAGGTCGGCAGAAAGCTGAATGAAGTCTGTATTGCTGCGGCAGGGCGCGTGCTGAAAACGGTGACAACAGAGGCAGAAACGGAGTTTCTGCAGGAGACGACCGTTACTGCAGAGATGATCCGTGCACTTGAGCTTGTAGGAGTGGAAAATGCATACCAGCGAATCAAAGAGGAGACTCGCGGAGGAGGCATCAACTATTACTGCGTGGCATATACGGTTATCCATTACTATTTAAACGGTTTCCAGATTTCCAATCTGGAGGACCACAAAGCAAATAAAATCGGGGCAAAGGTGCTGGCAACGTTTTTACCGGATGAGGTCATTGATGGCCTGTATACAGCAGTGGAGAAAGCGGGCCTTAAAGTGGCAAACCTGACACTGGAGCCGATTGCGGCAATTCAGGTTGCGATTCCTGAGAAATTCCGTCTTCTGAACATTGCGCTTGTAGATGTTGGTGCAGGAACTTCCGATATTTCCATTACAAAAGATGGAAGCATCGTTGCATACGGCATGATTCCGATGGCAGGGGATGCCCTGACAGAAGTTTTGGCAGGGGCGCATCTTGTGGATTTTGCGACAGCAGAGGAAATCAAGCTTGCTGCCGGGACAAAGAAAAAGACGATTGCTTACAAAGATATTATGGGGCTGCCTCAAAAGACAACACCTGCCAAAGTGCGGGAGGAACTGCTTCCTGTTATGGAGCGCATGGCAAAGCTTGTAGCAGAACAGATTCTGGAACTGAATGGAGGAAAGCCGGTCAGCGCAGTGTTTATTGTCGGCGGCGGCGGAAAGTTTCCGGACTATATAGAATGCCTGGCAAAACATCTGGGGCTTCCAAAGGAACGTGTGGCGCTTCGTGGAGAAGAGGTACTTAGCTTTGTACGTTTCTTACAAGAGGATATTAAGAAAGACCCAATACTTGTTACGCCAATTGGCATTTGCCTGAATTATTATGAAAAGAAAAATAATTTTATTTTTGTCACAGTCAATGGAGAGAGTGTCAAACTATATGACAACAACAAGCTGACTGTGATTGATGCAGCAATGCAGCTTGGTTTTCCAAACGAATATTTATTTCCGCGCCGGGGCAAGGAACTGAATTTTACATTGAACGGAAATAAGCGTATGGTGCGGGGAGAGGCAGGCGAAGCAGCAGCTATTCTTGTAAATAGCAGGCCGGGCGCCGCTAATACGCAGATTCAGGCGAATGACGAAATCACTATTCAGGAATCTACGGTCGGCAAGGCAGCAGAATATGAAGTAAGGCAGCTTCCGGAATACCGTTCTGCCATCTCTTTTATAGTCAACGGAAAACAGGTCGTCTGCCCGAAGTTCATTCTGGCAAATGGGCATATGGTCTCCGGATATTATAGCATCAAGGAAGGAGACGAACTGAGCATCCTTGGCTATTATACGCTTGGGCAGCTGCTTGAGTTTATGGATATTCCATATACAGAGAATATTTTAGTCAACCATATGGCGGCGGGAAAAGATGAAAAAGTATACGAAAACTTTATGGTCGAATGCCCTCTGCTCAATGAAGCAGAAGACCTGGGGGACATTATTGCCAGCCAGCCTATGTCAAAAGCTGAAACAGAAAAGGAACTGCCTTCAGAAGAAAACAAGACAAAGGGCAGAGAACTTATGGTGATTGTCAACCATACTCCGGTTGTGCTTCGCGGAAAAGAAACGTATTGCTTTGTGGATGTCTTGGATTTCTATCCGTTTGACTCAAGTAAGGCGCATGGTGCCGAAGTTGTGATGACAAGAAACGGAGAAAAAGCGGCGTTCACGGATAAGTTAGAAGCCGGAGATGAACTGGAATTATATTGGAAATAGAAGGATACGATACATATGAAATTATGCAGCATAGCAAGCGGCAGCAGTGGAAACTGTATTTACATTGGACATGCTTCCACACATCTGCTCGTGGATGCAGGAATCAGTGGAAGAAGAATAGAAGAAGGTTTAAAACATATAGATGTTTTGCCGGCGGAACTAAAGGGAATATTTATTACCCATGAGCATTCCGATCATATACAAGGCATTGGTGTACTTGCAAGAAAATACAACATTCCGCTGTATGGGACAAAAGAGACGTTTGCTGCAATGCAAAACGGAAAGACCAATATCGGAAAAGTGAATGCCTCTCTGTTTTGTCCGCTTCTGCCAGAAATACCAGTGACAGTCGGAGATATTGAGGTAATGCCATTTTCCATATCACATGATGCGGCAAATCCTGTGGCATATGAATTTCGGGCAGACGGCAGGAAAATCGGCATGGCGACGGACCTTGGCATGTATGATGAAAGAATCAGGATGCATCTGGACGGCTCGTCGCTTTTGTATTTAGAAGCGAACCATGACGTAAATATGCTGATGGTTGGGACATACCCATATTATTTAAAGCAGAGAATTTTGGGAGAATGCGGGCATCTTTCCAATGATGCTGCCGCAGAGCTGATTTGCAGGCTGCATCACAAAGGGCTGAAGCATGTTGTGCTGGCGCATCTGAGTAAAGAAAATAACTACCCGGAACTTGCTTATGAAACGGTTAGGGCAGAACTTTTGATGAAACTTGGACAGGAGGCATTGCCATCACTTATGGTAGCGCCAAGGGATACACTGTCCGATATGCTGACGACAGATTGATGGGATGGAGGATTATTATGAAAAAAGCAGTGATTACAGTAGTCGGAAAAGACTGCGTTGGAATTATCGCAAAGGTGTGTGCTTATTTGGCAGAGAACAATATCAATATTCTGGATATTTCCCAGACGATTGTACAGGAATATTTCAATATGATGATGATTGTAGACATCAGTAATACAAAAAAGGATTTTCTTGTGGCAGCAACAGAGCTGGAGGCGCTTGGCAATGAGATTGGTGTTGCAATCAAGGCGCAGAGAGAAGATATTTTTGACATGATGCACCGCATCTAATCCATAGGAGGGAATGGACAGCTGTGATTAATATTTCAGAAGTAGTTGAAACAAACCAGATGATAGAAAAGGCGAACTTAGATGTCAGGACAATTACGCTTGGTATCAGTTTACTTGACTGTATTGACAGCGACTTAGAAGAATGCTGTAAAAAAATCTATCACAAAATTACGACAGTGGCAAAAAATCTTGTAGAAACAGGGAATACTATTGAAAAGGAGTATAAAATCCCAGTCGTCAATAAACGGATTTCTATTACTCCGATTTCACTGATAGGCGGCGCGGCATGCAAAACACCAGAAGATTTTGTGACGATTGCAAAGACGCTTGACGCTGCAGCAAAGGAAGTGGGCGTCAATTTTCTTGGCGGCTATTCGGCACTTGTTTGCAAAGGAATGACAGAAGCAGATAAAAATCTGATTTGCTCGATTCCAAAAGCGCTTGCAGTGACAGAGCGCATCTGCAGTTCCGTCAATGTCGGCTCTACAAAGACGGGCATCAATATGGATGCTGTCCGTCTGCTTGGGGAAATCGTGAAAAAGACTGCAGAAGAAACAAAGGAGAAAGACAGCCTTGGCTGCGCAAAACTT
>CAJTZB010000033.1 GCA_910583815.1 uncultured Lachnospiraceae bacterium | reverse complement strand
GTTATGCACGGAAATAATATCTTTAAACGCCGCAACAAGAACACTTGCAATCGCCTCTTTTTTCTTAAGGAAGTATTCCTCCAGCGAAGAAAACAAAACGCTTGAAGAAAATTCTTCCCATATACCTACTCCGGCGGACATTTCTTCATATGAAGTATAGACCGACCATTCCTCTGCTTTATTTGTAATATACAAGCGATTATCCAGAAAAAACCTGCAGGAGAACATATCATTTTCATACATGTAAGGATACTGATTTGAACATACACGGATCAGTGAAAGTCCTCCTCCTTTCGTGGATTCTTCTTCCAGATAGTTGAAGTACATTCCTTCATTCAGCAATACGGCAACCACCGGAACACACAGTTCTATTTGCTGTATTCTCTCCAAATCATCTAAACAGCCAAGCGCAGCATACAATGACTCAAAAAATGCTTGATTAACAAATACATTAATAGTATCTTCTGAAACACTGTATTCCTTTACTGCACAATCCGCCGCGTATTCTATTGCTCGCTGCATAGCACTCTCTATCTGCTCTCGCTCTTTTGTTATACTGTCATAATGATATTGTTCAGCCCAAACTGCAAACAGGCAGCAACCAAGCAAAATTGAAAATAAAATCATGCCTTGCTTTATCATTTTATTCTCCTGTTCTGCTTCGAATCACAGTTTCTTTTATCAATACCATTTCACTCAAATTCTTTACTGCAACCTGAAGACTGCTTCCTTTTTGAAACATATAGCAGCCTTCCGTTTCCCATGTCTGAAAAAACGCTTCTTCTCCTATCACATATTCTGAAACCTCTGTCGTACCAGTATATATTGGTATTTCTGCAAGGCATTTGTCGCAAAAAGGAGTCTCTTTATAATCGGCATAATACCTATTACTGCACTCTCTTCCACAGTTCTGGCATTCTCCTCCTTTGGTGATAACTGTAAGTTCACATACTATCTTTCCCTTATAGCATACAGTGACCAGCTGCATCCCACAATATCCAGAATCATAGTTGTCTTGCCAGTTATCACACCCTGACAATACCGTTTCCTCTTTACCATTCTTGTAATATACATAGGCAAAAAGTCCTGTCTCAGAAAGCGGAGTCCCTGTTGTTGTATAAATTATTTTTTCTGATAACTTGATCTGTTCCGGAATCTCAGCGCAATATGGGCATTCTGCTATTACTCCAGTTTTTTCATAATAAGCAATTCTTTCTTTTGTATTCGCATAGCTATGCCCTGCATCACATAAAATATTTCTCTGATATACTGTAACTGTCAAGAAAACCCCTATGCCTTTCCCCTGCAACTGCATCTCTGCCCTGTGCATTCCAGGAACATACAAAACCATTGGATCTGCCTCTACATACTGTACAGCTCCGCCTCTGTTTATACGGCATAGTGTGACTAGTGTTTCCCCTATGTATACCTTCTGCTCTGGTATCACGGCTTCCACTTTCTCTTCTCCTACAGTCTCCCCAGGAAGCGGCATATAAAGAGTCCCATTGCTTCCGGAAAGCAACGACCCATTATCAAATTCCTGAAAACTCCCTTGCACCTTTTCTTCTATGACCAAGTCTTCCTTTATTGCTATTACTTTTCTTGTATTTCTATTTGCATAGTATTTTTTAAATTCTAGTTCCTCTTGATATTTGTATACTGGAGACAACAAATGCAATATCTGTCTGCATTCTACTTGGTAAGAACCATCCACCATCAGCAACTGTTTTTTCAGCCGCTCATATTCCTCTACTGTCACATATCCATGAGCAGAAGCCTCATTTAAAAATTTTGAGACCATATGCTCTGCACATCTCAATTTGATATCTTCATTCCAACGTCCTGCCACTCCAACGAGCGAAAAAAGCAACACAAAAAACAGAAGGATTACATCAAAGCATTCTTCTATGATACGACCCTGCCCAAGCGTCTCACTCATCCCCTCCCCTCATGCACCTGCCATAAAATAATTTCTCTTCCCTTTGTGCTACTGCTAAAAGCTGTATTGCAGATTCGTCCGAAAAAAAATATTTTCCTTGCTCAAAAAGCTCTGCCGATATTTCTTCCCAAGTAATATTACTCCAATATCTATTTCCATTGATACCTTCTTCTTTCTGATATTCTTCTATTTGCAAATAATATTCTTTACTTCCTTGCTGCAACGCATCACTATAGCGCAGATAGCTTTCTTTGGTACAGACTCCGGCCATACAGATTTCCTCGCAAAAACGCTGCAGCAATATCTCCTTCCACTCCCTTTCCATTCTCTCCACCTGTTGTCTTTTCTCCCATGCCGGAAGCAGTACAACCATCAAAATTGCCAGCAAAATTCCTAACGCCCTTTGTAATGGCTGCATACTATTCGCCTAGTCTGGCTTCAAAAGATTGATTTCTCAAATTCTCTCTTAACATCTGATATGCATAACAATTTGCATTGCAAAAAGAAAGCAGTAACAGCATCGCAGAAAAAAATACAAACATTAAAGATGCCTCAAACAGATACCTTCTCATTGTTTCCATACAATTTTTCCTCCTATTTTTGGATAAACACAACGGATGTAATAATTTCGTTTTCATCATAAATAACGCTTGACATAAAAGAAGCTGTGGGATTAATATATCTGGAACCTTTAGAACGGTTGCTAATATCTGCTAGCACTGTAGAATCTGATGTATTTACTAAGTCATAAGTATACTCTTGCGGCGAAAGTTTTTTGGAAGCAGAATATCCATTGGTAACTTGAATCGTTACTCCATCATCTGCCTGAAGGCTCTTGATCAAATCCACAATCTGACTTCCCGATGCTGTCGAATTTTCAAAACTTTTTAAATTAATATTGTCAAACTTGGAAAGAATTTCATCATAGTCACTCATAGAACTGTTAATACTGGCATTCCCTTTATTGTAAATCATCACTGTTACAAAGCAAATTGCCACTACAATTAAAAGCTCTACTGCACCCTTTATAAAACTTTTTGAAGTACTCATTGTTTTTCTCCTTCCATGCAATACATCAAAGATGCCCCGATAATCGCACTGTTTTCATCCCGAAGCACTTCACATTGAAACCTTCCAAGAGGATTGATATATTGCTCTGATTGCATATTTTTCAAATTAGCATACTGCAAACGTCCCATAACCTGAAAAGTACCACTTGCCGTTGTTATTGTAACCGGAAGCCCATAGGTTCCTACCAGATGCTTAATATAGGAAACTGCTGTTGTTCCGTCTATTGCGCAGCCTTCGTATTTTACAATCTCATATTCCTCCATTTGCTGGAGTTGTCTGTTCTGTCTCTGCTCCATTATTTTGACTACACTAGTTGCTTGCTGATATAGCCTTACTCCTGTTAAAATAAGAGAAACTGTAAGAATAAGTCCAACTGCCTCTATCAAAAACTGTTTACTGATATGCATAGTTATTCCTATACTCCTTTCTAGGTTTTTATTTTCTATCTTACCTCTGCAATTCCTCTAGCATAAGAAATACTTCTCCCACGCCCGCAAAGGAAATAAACAAAAACGGAAGAATAAAATAGACTCCGACAGTTAGGACCATTGGAATTTTGGAAAGAAAATCTGTACTGTCCTTCTTTCTCTCCATTTGAATATCCGCCTCTAGTTGTGACATCTTCTCAAGCATGCTGCGATTATTTTCTACTTCTGCAAATGCCTCCTTCATACCAACCTCTTCTACTGCAAGAAAACCATCTGCCAAATCTGAAAAGCTCTCATGCAGCATACTTCCCATTATTTTCATTTTTTGCAATGCCTCTCTTGGCCCTGAAGAATAAGAATTGATACATTCTCTAATAATTGGATGAAAAACTACAGAAAAAATTTCTATATCCTCCAATAATCTAACAATAGTCAAACCTTCCAATCTCCTCTCAAGCCATATAACAGACTGAAACTGCTTAATTTCTTCTACTGCTCCTGCATAAATCAGTCCTTTCCGATATACCAGTTCCGCAATCGGAAGCACAGCTCCTAAAAATGCACAAAATATGCATAATAGTATCTCATACCATTTGATATGTATCTGCTGAAGCTTTATCAGCCTTTGCAAAATCTCTTCTGAAATTGCTTTCTCCGCAGCTTTGTTTGGTAAATAAATCAGCTTCCGTAGCTCTATGGCAATTTCATCTTCTGTCGGAATATTTCTGTTTTCATATTGTTTTATCAATGCAAGCATATGCCTCTCAAGCGCTTTCTTCATTTGTTCAGAAGCGGTTGGAACAATTCGCTCTACCTGTTTGGCTTCGTGTAATATCCTTCCATACTCTCTAATATGCAGATTGTTAAAAAAGAATACTACAATCATTGAAACCAATAATGCATTGCCAACTGTCCGCACTAATATTCCTTCTAAAGAAATATGCATTCCTGACTGCATCAGCAATTTCTTCAGCCAGTTTAATCTCTTTCCAGCCATCTGCTCCATTCTTTTTAAAAATTGATATATCTGCCTTCTCTCTGCAAAATATTCTGCCAGAGAGCGTTGCTCCTTCTTTTGGAAACCAACCTCCTTTGCCCTGTTAATTGCAATATAAACTGCAAGAGTTGCAATAAAACACAATAATACAATACTATTTCCTGCACCTGCATAAAAACTCTCAAGTTTTGCCGTAAAATCGGTCCCCCATTTTCGTAGAACCGACATCATAAATACTGGTGTTAAAGTAACAAACGTATATCCAGAAAGCTCATGTGCCCTGCGTCTTCTGCGGTATATTTCCTGCATCACTTCCATACGTAAATATTCTATATTTTCTGAAAACAAAGACTCCGAATAAAGCGTTCTCATGTCTCCCTGTTCAGATGCTTCATATGCCTGCACTAAAAACATTTTCAAATATTGATGGTTTGTCTCGGATGCCACATAGCTTCGCACCCGTTCTCTCCGTTCGTTTCCTATCAAAATATCATAAAAAACCGCTGCGTGAAGGCGCATTTCTTCCCCTGTTTCCTCAGCAGCATCATGTATCGCATTTGGTATATTCTTATAAGAAAGATACAAATGTTTTACGGTTGCAAAATACTTTAACATACTGTGATACAAACGCTCTTCTACTCTTCGGATATACCATTCAGGAACTTCAATACAAACAACATAGACTGCCAACGCAATAGACATAAAACAATAACTACTGACTCTATGCTCCACATACAAATTCCAAAAAAACACTCCCATCCCTGCTGCCACAGCAACACATACCGTAGCCCATGCAGTTTTATAAGAAAGTTTTCTCAGGCGCTCTGTTCCATAAGGGCAACACCGCATATACTGCTTTTCTATTGCGCCCAGAAGCCCTCCTATGCCCCAGCACATACTGCTTCCTCTTTCAAGCGTTTAAAAAAGGTGACAAACTCCAGATATTGTTCGGATGACAGCATCTGCCTTGCCTTCTGAAAACACCGTTTCGTTGGCTGGTTTAAAAAGCAATAACCTTTCTTTTCCTCCTCATATTCTAAAATCCGATGAATCCCATAGCTCCTTCCTTTAGGTATGATTTCGTGAATATACTGAATACAGCGCTTCCCCTCTCTTGTCCATAAATGTATATCAAATCCTAACACCCGAACCGCTTCTTGTTCTGCAAGCGTCTCTTCCGTATATCCTCCAATGCTGAGCCTGACATTTGTAAAGTCTGCAATCATGTCTTCTGTGGACAGATAATGTGCCGAAAAAAACAGCTGTGTCGCTATTTTAGATAAATTCATTGCCATATCAGCAAATATCGGCGAGTTGATCTCTCCTATGCCAAATACTTGACCTGTTGTTTTTCTTGCAAAGGAAAGAACTTCTTCTGCAGAAGTATATCTTGTAATACGCATTGTCAGAGAATTGCTTTGCGGAAGGAACTGCCGTACATTCAATTCAAACGATTCAGACTCAATAATTCGGATATTCAGCTCTTTTCTTACCTCTGCCAAACAAGCACGAAACAAAGTTGTTTTGCCAGACGCCATTTCTCCTGTAATCGCAATATTACTCCCGCTTCGTACTAGCTGGCGCAGAAGTTCTGCTACCACTTCTCCCTGCGAATGCCCTTTGTAAAGCCCCTCCAATCTCACTTCCCTTACTGTATCAAATTTCCTCACCAAGCCAACCCAACTGTCTGTCATTGGCGGTCTTGAGACCGTAACCCGCCTTCCATCCACCGTATCAACAACAGCCATCGGTTGACTTTTCGTCAGCTCTCCTACTCCTGAATCTTTCATCAGATTACGAAGCACACGTTCCATTTCTTCCTCTGAACCAAAGGAAAGAAAACGCAGCCATATGGTTGAGCCTTGCACCAATATATGTACACTATCTTTACTACTGCTTCTTCGTTCTCCCTTCTTGCCAAGTTCTGCACGGTAGTTATACGCTTGCTCTGTTAAACCATTCATTCCAAGCTGGATTTCTTCAATCCATCCCTTTTGCCCATTTAAAGTATCAATTACGCCAAGCCCCACAGTATCAGCAAATAAAAGCCGCACTAAGATATTCAGACAATCCGGATAGGAAAACTCAGGCTTTAAGCTATTCCACGCATGACGTACCTCTTCTTCTGTTACTTCAAAGAAGAATTCATTCTTTCCTCTTTTTGGCAAACACCATCCATAAGCTTCGCAAAGCAGCTTAAATCCTTCTTCTGGCTGTTTTGCATCAAACAAATAAATCATACCTTCCATCATTTCTCTTGCCGACATATAGTCTGGTTCATCAAAAGGCACTGCATATAAAATTCTGCAAGCATTCAGCTCTGCTTCTCCTAACAAATAGGTACGTATAATTTCTTGCACCACAGCCCTAGAGCCTTCATTCCCAGAACAACAGGTTCTGATACACTGAGAAAACATTCTTCTTTGTTCCTCTTGACATTGTTGCAGCCTAGCTGATAGTCCGACTTCTGAAATACTTTCTCCGGCATATTCATTCAACATATTTTTCACTGCTCTGCAGAGTGCCTGATAGGAATATTTTTTTCTTTCTTCCTGCTCTGTCTGCAAGTCCCAAAAGACTTCGTGCCGTCCGTCTCGTCTGCTCCACAAATGCCGCATTGCCTTCCCCCTTCCTCCCACGCTCGTTTTTTAAAAAGAATTCTATAACTCTTCCTTCTGCCATTGCCTCCAAATATTCTGTATTTCTTGGAATCATCCCAACCTGCCCCCTGTCTGCAACATTTCCTGCAACCTTCAGAAATTCTCTGATCCCATATTTGGCATCCATCAAAGCTCCACCAAGAAGGAAAAAAACATTCTTTGCTTTAAGCTTCCAAAACTCGTCTGAAAAAAATTTTTTCCACAATTTTGGATCTTGCGGAAGCACAATTACTGTGTTATCTGCTCTTTCTATAGCATCCATTGAAAGCTGATTGCTGCCAGGCATCAAATCCACCAACAGCCAATCATACGCCATTGGAAGTTTTTCCAAAAGCAGCGCAAGCAAAATCTCTTCTCTTTCCTTCTCCTGCAATGCAAACAGGCTTTTTCCACCTCCAGGAAACAGCTCCAGCGTACTTCCTGATAATAAGATTCCACAATGACGAATAGTTTCTTCCTTTAGCTCCTCTTTTTTCAGGTGAAGCATCAGCGCTGCAAGCCCCATTCTTTCATACAGTTCTCCTCGCCGCTCCTCTATGTGGCAATCCAAACGTTCTTCGAGTTCGTACTTTGACAGGGACGTATGCGCCACTGCCGCCAGTCTTGCCTCCTTTCCTGTAGTAAGCGCAGCCGCCACAGCGCATACACAGGCTGTCACTCCAGAATGCCCTGATTTCGGCGACCAAAACACAATTGTTTTCCCCATACTTCATCCCCTTATGCTTTTTTCTGCGCTACATAAAGCTGCTTTTGGTTTATAGACATGTCTATACGTAAAACAAGTTCTTGCAACAATTCCTTCATGTCCTCTGAAAGATACCGCAGAGGAGTATTTTTTTCTATTCCAAGACTATACCTGTTCTTTGTATCACTCTTGTCCAAAAAAAGCAGAAAACAATCTCCTATGTTCTGCTCCGAAAGAAAAACCAGGTATTTCTCACTATAGTTCATTGATACCATGTCTCTGATAATCATATGGCAGCTTTTATAGCCTATCTGTACTTTTGCTAACAGTTTCGTCCAAAAAGAGCTTCCATCTGTTACCAAAAACACATCCTTGCATTCTTGTATTTCTTCCCAAAGCGGCTGATACCCAAATACTTTCAGTATTACGCTGCATTCTGATTCGAGAATCTCATCAAGTGATTCAGAAATCAGAATATTGGCAGACTTTCCTGCATTTCCACATATGCCAATCACACTCCTATGCTCTGTCCGGTCTAAAACCGCTGTCGTTTTTCCAAGAAAAGAAAGCATTCTGGCAAGATAGAATACGATATCTTCGCACTCATATCCAACAAATCCCACCTCCTGTTTCATAAATTCCTCCTTCTGTCCTGATAATTTCAAACCCCCAGCCTTCTGCTTTGGGCGGCCGCACCGCATATCCTACCGCTCCATCTATGCAACGCATCTTCCATTCCGGCTCTGCCACCGTCAGTTCCCCTCTGCCCCCTATACAGACCAACCGTTTTGTAATACGGCAGAGTTCCTCTTTATTTGCAAAACTCAAAAAACCTAAACGGATTAGTCTCCCTTGTTCCAGTACCCCAATCCCATGTTCTGAAACTTTCTCTGTCCATTCCAAACTGCTTCCTTTCCCATATGCCTTCCAAAAAAGCTCTCCTGCAAAAATCCCCTCTGTTTCCTGCCCTAGCAATTGCTCCACTGTCCCATATCCGAATGGTTCATATACCCATTCAGTAAAAAGTATCTTTTTATCTGCATCCTCTAGCTGTATCCATTCTTCTTCCAAAAATCGAAGATATGCCTCCTCTACGTTCTTCCCTGTGATTTCTGTTATTTCCCCTTCTTTCCAGCCTGCATGCGAAAATAACTGCTTTCTTCCATTTCCATACGCTTCTTTTGATGCAAGATAAAGCATTATCTCAAACTTTTGTTTCGCACTTAAATATCCTGCCTGTCCAAATGGAACATAGTATCTCTCTATCTGCTCTGTTGTTATATTCCATTTTCCATACAGCAATTCTCTAAGTTGTCTGCATACTTCCTTTTTCTGGGCTTGATTTACACAAAGCTCTCTTTGAACTGCCTTTCTTAATTCAGATAAGCTGAAAATATCTCTCTTTTCCCTTACCATATTTCCTCTGTCTGTGCCAAACGCTTCTCTAACTTTTCTCGCAGTTTAAGCTGTTCCTCCTGCCGCCCCAGCAATCCGGCAACTGCTTTATTAGGAAGATACGTCACTACACTTTTTTCCGTTTGCTTTTCATGCGGATAGCGTACCGCATACAACTGTGTATCCGGATATTGTTTTTCGTCTGCCATAGCAGATGAAAGTAATTCTATTTCTTCTCCACTCAGCAAAAGAACAATCCCTGAAGTCTCACAGAGCAAAAGCTCTTTGTCAGAAAGAACAACATAATCTTCACCGTTTTTATAGACAATCCGTACATCTACCCTGTCTCCTGCTTCCATAGCCTCGTTGATGCGGATGGAAGAAAGAAATACTTCTCTCTGTTCGTTTCCCTCCTCTTCTAAAAACATTGCCACCAATAACGGAGTCCCCTCTTTTACTGCTACACGCAATTCTTTTCCTACTTCTTTTTCTGTCATAAACCAATCTGCAGGCTGCTCAGAACAATATTCTGCTTTATAAAGCTTTTCTCTTGTTACCAGTTCTCCTCGCTGCATATCCCTGGCAGCCAGATAGATTGTATTCCGCACTCCCATCAGCTGCTGCCTTAACAAAGCAAGTTCCGTTTCATACTCTCTGTTTTCCTTCTGTACATAATAAAAGGAAAAAGTTCCTATTATTCCAAAGCACAGAAAGGCAATCAGTGCTGCTGCTATTGTTTTCTTTTGTATTCGGTTTCTTGGCCTCCGTATTTTAATGTGCTTCTCCTTCCTTGCTGCGCAAAATCATCTCGGCTGCTGCAAATAACTGATGCATAAAACTATAGTTCCTGTTTTTAGGTGTGCAGGAAAGATTGTCCCTGATAAAATGCTCCATCTTTCCTTCCTCATATGCTTCTGCAAAATCTTCATTGTGGGGAATCGTGCCGACTCTGTGGCTTTCGATACTAAAATTTCTGACAAATTGGGCAGGCGAACAGCCCGCTTTTCTTTTATAAGACCTTCGGTAATTGCTGATAAAAAAAATAGATTTGGGGATCAATGAAGAATATCGTTCAAAGAATATCCGAATAGCTGCCATATTTTGAGGCAGAAATACTGCAACAATGTCTGCTTCTTCCAAGGCCTGGCTTGTAGCGCTATGATGCTCTGCTGTCACGTCCAAAAAAGAAAGCATTTCTTTTGGAACCGTTTCTCGAAATAAAGATGGCTCCAACAAATCCGGAGGGTACAAAAGGTAGAGGCCCTCCATTAACTGACATTTTATTTTTGGTGGTTTTACCGGCCTGCAGCCTTCCCAAAGCATACGGAAATACTCCGGCTCTCCATAGCAATAGCAATACTGTGCCCTTTCTTTTTTCTCTGAGAATGGCGTTTTTCCAAAACAGTCCTGAATGCTATGGTCGCTGAGATGATTGCTATTTATGGCAATATCTTTATGGTACTGCAGGGCGCAGACGGCAGATACGGCTGCCAAAGTTCCTGTTACGCCTCCCTCCTTTCGAAAATCGCTCCAAAAAGCTACCTTCATATTATCATAATCCTCCCAATCCGAGAACGTTTTTTCCAGCTTATTTGCGACGTTCTCGGCACAAACAGCCTATGAAAGAAGCGCTGATTCTTCAGTTTATTTTCTTTTCATACTGTTATTTGGAATTGCTTACGGAATCGTAAAAACGAAGGAAAGATATGTCGGTTGCTTTCTTCTCTTTTATGATAACGGTTGGCCTTCTGTTTGTAAAGCATTTTCTTGTTTTATAACTCACAGATTTTAGCTTATATTTTTGTGACATTTTTACAAACTTTTTCTCATATATTTCAGTAAAAAAAAGCCTCACATCCCTTGATTTTACTGCTTTTTTCGACATCTCTCCCAAGGAGGAAATATATGAAACAAAACTTTTATTTTTATTCGTCCGACGATGTTTTAAGAGCGCTGTCTTCCAACTCTGCCGGGCTTTCCAAACGTGAAGCCGCATCTCGTCTTTCCAAATATGGGAGAAACGAGTTAAATTCTGTGCCTCCTGCCAGCTTTTTTGCTCGCTTTTTTGCACAGCTAAAAGATTTTATGATTATCATTCTATTAATCGCTGCCGCCGTTTCTTTTTTTGTTTCCTTATTGGAAGGAAGCGCAGATTTTGTAGACCCGATTATCATTCTGATTATCGTCATACTCAATGCCATACTTGGTGTTGTGCAGGAAGCAAAAGCAGAACATTCTTTAGAAGCATTAAAAAAGCTGTCCGCCCCTCATGCCATTGTACTTCGAGACGGAACAAAACGGCAAATAGATGCAGCACTTTTAGTACCTGGTGACATCATCTTTTTAGAAGCAGGCAGCTTTGTTCCGGCAGATGCAAGGCTTATTTCCGCCACTTCGATAAGGACGGACGAATCTGCCTTAACCGGAGAATCTCTTCCGGTTGAAAAGCGGGCTGAACTCCGCTTTCCTGACGGTACTCCGCTTGGAGACCAACTAAATATGGTGTTTTCCTCCAGCGTTGTCACCGCCGGACATGGCACGGCTGTTGTAACCGCAACCGGCATGGATACAGAAGTCGGACACATTGCTTCTATGATTTTAACGGATGAACTGCCGGAAACACCGCTGCAAAAACGTTTAAAAACAACCGGCAAAGTACTTGGCTGCGCCGCACTGATTATCTGTCTTGTGATTTTTGTACTTGGCATCATTCAGGGAATTCCGGTACTTACAATGTTTATGACTTCCGTCAGCCTTGCAGTCGCTTCCATTCCGGAGTCTCTTCCTGCCGTCGTTACGATTATGCTCTCTCTTGGCGTGCAGCGCATGGCAAAAAAACAGGCAATCATCCGAAAGCTCCCTGCCGTAGAAACGCTCGGAAGTGCTACTTATATCTGCTCTGACAAAACCGGAACACTGACTAAAAACTGCATGACTGTGACTCGCGCCGTTTCGTTTGCATCTCCATCCGGCACCAGAGCACTCTCTTCCTTGACACTGCCCTCTCTGGCTTTACTCTGCTGTAATGTTGATATTACTCTAAAGTCAGGGCGCGCCGTCATAACCGGAGAAGCAACCGAAAAAGCCCTTGCCGAATATGCATTGGAAAACGGCACAAAACCTGTGCAGCTTGAGGCTTTTCCATGCATCTTTGAAGTGCCGTTTGATTCCAAACGCAAATGCATGACTACCGTACACCGCATTCCTGACAGCAATGATTACCTCTGCATTACAAAGGGAGCGTTTGATATTCTTCTCTCTAAATGCGATATCAGTTCCTATCAGAACCACAGCTGCCGTGCCGTTCACGACAGCATGGCAGGTGCCGCACTCCGTGTTCTTGCAGTTGCTTACCGCATACTGCCAGCCGGAACAGATTATAAACGCATCCAATTAGAGCAGCATCTGACCATGCTTGGTCTGTTTGGCATGATTGACCCGCCCCGCCCAGAGGCAAGAGAAGCTGTCCGTATCTGCAAAAAGGCAGGTATTACTCCGGTTATGATTACCGGAGACCACGCCGGAACTGCTTGTGCTATCGGACGCACACTCGGCATCCTCTCTGACGGCGAAACTGCCTTAACCGGTGCCGAATTAGATGCCATGAACGAATCAGAACTATCCGAACGCATTTCACGGTATAAAGTATTTGCAAGAGTTTCCCCAGAACATAAAGTACGTATTGTCAAAGCACTTCAGAAAAAAGGAGAAGTCGTTGCAATGACCGGTGACGGAGTCAACGACGCTCCTGCTCTAAAGGCGGCCGACATCGGCTGTGCTATGGGAAAGTCGGGAACAGATGTTGCCAAAAATGCTGCCGATATGATATTAATGGATGATAATTTTGCTACGATTGTCTCTGCTGTACAAGAGGGCAGGGGGATTTATGAAAATATCCGCAAATCCATCCACTTCCTGCTCTCATGCAACATTGGTGAAATTATTACGATTTTTCTTGCTATCCTGTTCCGGATGCCGTCTCCGCTCGCCGCGGTACAGCTGCTTTGGGTAAACCTGATTACAGACTCCCTCCCAGCAATCGCACTCGGCGTAGAGCCTCCGGAAAAAGACGTGATGGAGCGCTCGCCGACTCCTCCAAATGCCAGTATGTTTGCAGGCGGATTGCTTGCACAGATTGTTATTGAAGGAATTATGATTGGCACATTGACACTGACCGCTTACATACTCGGCACACATTATGTCGGAAACGCCTCTACAATGGCGTTCGCAGTTTTAAGTTTTTCCCAGCTCTTCCATGCATTTAATATGAGAAGCAGGCATTCCCTATTTACGGTCGGATGGTTCAGCAACCGCAAAATGGTGCTTTCTTTTTTAGTTTGCGCCGTACTCCAGCTGCTTGTCATCACACATCCTCTGCTGCAGGAAGTATTTGGCGTGGCAGCATTGAATCCGGTTCAATGGCTGATTGTTGTTTCCTGTTCCATCGCCCCTGTTTTTTTTGTAGAACTGCAAAAGTTTGTTGCGAAAACTTCAAAATAGGTTTACAATAAGAACAGGGCGTTGCAGGAAAGGAGTGGAGAAATATATGGAAGAATCCAAAAAAGATTCTCATGTACCGGTACTGCCATTTGATTCCTCTATGCGTGATTCCTTTATCACTTACGACAATCAGATTTATGTACGAGACCGTGATCTGTGTCCAGGGCCAATTGACACAGAAACCGAAAATATTGTAAAATATTACAGCTACAAGCTGGAGACAAACGAAGCGGCTGTCAGCTAATTCTGACAGCCGCTTTACTTCTAATATTTCAGCTCTTCCTCAATCCGAAGCAGTCTGTTATATTTTGCAGTTCTTTCTCCTCTGCATGGCGCGCCGGTCTTAATCAGCCCGGTGTTTAAGGCAACTGACAAATCCGCAATTGTTGTGTCTTCTGTTTCACCGCTTCTGTGTGACATAATCGTGCGGAAGCCGTGTTCTTTTGCCAAACGTACCGTCTCCATTGTTTCTGTAATAGACCCAATCTGATTCGGCTTAATCAAAATCGCATTTCCTGCACCAAGATCTATGCCCTTCTTTAATCTTGCAGCATTGGTTACAAACAAATCATCTCCTACTAACAGCACCTTTTCCCCAATCCGTTTTGTGAGTTCCTGCCAGCCATCCCAGTCTTCTTCATCCAGTGGGTCTTCCAGAGAAAAAATCGGATAGCCCTCCACGAGCTTTTCCCAATGCGCAATCAAGTCATCCGAAGTAAAATCCGCGCCTTTCTTTGGCAAATGATAATATCCTTTTCCTCTGCTTACATGCTTCCATTCTGATGCCGCTACATCAAGAGAAATCATGAAATTTTCCTTTTTCCCTGCGCGGTATCCGGCAAGGCCAATTGCTTCTATAATAACATCCAGCACTTCTTCATCCGAGGAAAGCTTTGGCGCAAACCCGCCCTCGTCTCCAACTGCCGTAGAAAGCCCTTTGTCATGCAACAGTTTCTTTAAACTATGGTACACCTCGCAGCACCATCGTAACCCTTCTTTAAAACAACAGGCTCCTACTGGCAGAATCATAAATTCCTGCACATCCACATCCGAATCCGCATGTACGCCACCATTTAAAATATTCATCATTGGCGCCGGTACAGTCACGGCATTGACTCCTCCGATATAGCGATAAAGCGGCAGGCCTGTGTGCATTGCTGCTGCTTTTGCTGCCGCCATAGAAACCGAAAGAATGGCATTCGCGCCAAGCTTTGACTTCTCCTTTGTTCCATCTGCTTTCAACATGGCAGCATCAATCGCCGGCATATCTAAAGCATCCATGCCGCCCACCGTCGCACGGATTGCCTGATTCACATTTTTTACCGCCTCCTGCACTCCTTTTCCGAAGTAACGGCTTCTGTCTCCATCACGCAGCTCCCATGCTTCAAATGCACCAGTTGATGCACCGGATGGCGCTGCCGCCACACCAAGGCTTCCGTCTTCTAGCAGCACTTCCGCTTCTACTGTAGGGTTTCCTCTGGAATCCAAAATTTCTCTCGCCGTAACTTGTTTGATTTTTGCACTCATGGCAACCTCCGTTTCCTTTTTGTAACTACAGTATTCCCATTTCTTTTCAGATTACGCAAAAAAAACTGGCTGCGAATATTTGTTCCAAAAGCATAAATACTAAGAAAGCACCAATGAAATCAATGTTTCTCTTAACTTTGGCTTGCATTTCCATGTGCGGTTTACTATACTGGAGACAGCAACCATTCAAAATGCACCTTACAGGTGCAAATCAAGAAAGAAAAGAGGTATTCAATCATGAGCAAACTCTTTAACGAGCTGATGCCTTATCTGGAGAAAAGCATGGCAATCGACACTGCGCTGACACTGCTCTCCTGGGATACAGAAACGCTTGCACCTCAGGATGCGGCAGACTATACTGCAAAAGTAGTCGGGCTTCTTTCCGGTGAAAGCTTTTCTTCTATTGTAAATGATGACGTGAAAAAATTATTAAAAGAGCTGGAAAAAGAAAAGGCACAAAAAGAACTGTCCGAAAATGAGAAAGCAATTGTACGTAATCTGATCCGCAAAATGCAGCAGATGGAAGCAATTCCAAAGGAAGACTATCAGGCATACAGCGAATTTGCTGCGAAAGCACAAGGTATCTGGGCGCGTGCCAAACGTGCAGACCGCTATGAGGATTTTGCTCCGGTATTGGAAAAGATGTTAGATTATCAGAAAAAATTTGCAGCCTGCCGTGCAAAAAAAGGTGAAGATTTATATAATCTTCTGTTAAACGACTATGAGGAAGGCTTCACCAAAAAAGAATTAGATATCTTCTTTTCCAAAATCAAAGAATCCATTATCCCTCTTGTAAAACAGGTTGCCGCCAAAAGCAATGCAATAGACCGCAGTTTTTTATATGGACACTATGACATTGAAAAGCAGAAAGAATTCTGCCGTTATATTGCAGGCTATGTCGGCTTTGACTTTAACCGCGGCGTTATTGCAGAAAGCGAGCATCCGTTTACAACCAACCTGCATAACCATGATGTCCGTATTACAAACCATTTTCATGAGGACAATCTGGACAGTGCAATTTTTTCTGTTATCCATGAATCCGGCCATGCAATTTATGAAATGGGTGTTTCTGATGAACTCACGCAGACACCTGCCTGCAATATCTCTATGGGAATGCACGAATCCCAGTCACGTTTCTTTGAAAATATTATCGGCCGTAACCATGCTTTCTGGGAACCAATTTACAAAAAACTTGTCTCCTATTTTCCAGAACAGCTTTCTGATATTTCGCTTGAGACGTTTGTCCATGCAATTAACAAAGCAGAACCAAGCCTTATCCGTACCGAGTCAGATGAGCTTACCTACTCTTTGCATATCCTGATCCGGTATGAAATTGAATGCGCTCTATTTTCCGGAAAAGCCACAGTCAAAGACCTGCCTGAGCTTTGGAAACAGAAGTACAAAGAATATCTTGGTGTCACACCAAAAAATGATACCGAGGGCGTCCTTCAGGATGTCCACTGGGCAATGGGCAGCTTCGGCTATTTCCCATCTTATGCTATTGGAAGCGCAATCGCCGCACAGCTCTATTATTATATGAAAGAACATATGCCATTTGAGGACTATTTAAAAGAGGGCAATCTTACGGTTATCCGTGATTTCTTAAGAGACCATATCCATAAATATGGCTCGGCCAAGCCTACGATGGAACTGTTAAAGGCCACAACCGGAGAAGAATTCAATGCCGAATATTATATCCGCTATCTGACAGAAAAATATACAAAACTATATGATTTATAAGCGCACTGCGCAGAAATGAGGAAATTTATGAAGCTTTGGGGAGGAAGATTTACAAAAGAAACCAATACGCTTGTACACAATTTCAATGCTTCTCTTTCGTTTGACCAGAAACTCTATGCCTGGGACATCCGCGGAAGCATCGCACATGTAACAATGCTTGCAAAGCAAGGCATATTGACCACAGAAGAATGCAACTCTATCATTGCTGCCTTAAAAGACATTCAGACGGAAATTGAAAACGGAATACTTGAATTTGATGCAGCACAGGAGGATATTCACAGTTTCATTGAAGCCGAACTGACCAAACGCACCGGAAACACCGGAAAGAAGCTGCATACCGGACGCAGCCGGAATGATCAGGTTGCGCTTGATATGCGACTCTACACACGCGATGAACTGGACGAGCTGGACCACCTGCTCTATGAACTGCTGTGCCTTCTATATCATATAATGGAAGCACATCTTGACACTTATATGCCCGGCTTTACACATCTGCAAAAAGCACAGCCTGTCACTCTGGCACATCACCTTGGAGCTTACTTTGAAATGTTCCTGCGTGACCGCGAACGCCTTGCAGATACCCGCAGGCGCATGAACTACTGTCCTCTTGGCGCAGGCGCACTGGCAGGAACAACCTATCCACTTGACCGGGCGTACACGGCATCGCTTCTTGGTTTTGATGCTCCAACCAGAAACAGCATGGATTCTGTCTCCGACCGTGATTACCTGCTGGAAACTCTCAGTGCGCTTTCCATCTGCAGCATGCACTTAAG
>CAJTZB010000032.1:15367-17884 GCA_910583815.1 uncultured Lachnospiraceae bacterium | reverse complement strand
CAATGTTTGAATTTTATATAAAATTTCCAAAATAATCGAGTTTCGCAAACGCCTATATATTTATTATACAGAGAGGTGATGGAATGCCAAAGGTGGCTTACTCTGAGGAGGAGCGAGAACGTATCAGGAAAGCACTTGTTACGGTTGGGCTGGAACTGATGGCAAAACAAGGTATACAACATACAACCGTTGAGCAGATATACCTGAAAGTCGGTATTTCACGGACTTTTTTCTACTCTTTTTTCCCGACGAAAGAGGATTTGATTGTGGAAATGCTGTATTTGCAGCAGCCTAAAATTATCGGATATGTGCAAAGGCTGATGGCGGATTCTTCCCTAAGCTGGTGCGATGCTGTCAGGAAATTTCTCCATTCCTGCTGCTATGGTGAAAAGCATGGTATTGCTATTTTGACAATAGAGGAACAACAGCTTATTTTTAGGCGTCTGTCAAAGGAGAGCTATCAAATATTCCGCAAAAAGCAAGTTCTTCTTTTTGGACAGATTTTAGAGAACTTTGGGATAGAGGCAGACACGTCCAGTATCAATCTGTTCATAAATTTAAGTCTGACGGCGATAATTGTACGAAGGGCAATCCCGGATACCCTTCCCTTATTTGTTCCGGAAGCTGCCGATGAAACCGTTGAATTTCAGATTAATGCAATTGTAAATGCTTTGGAACTGCTGAAAAAGCAAAAGCCTTTTGCTTGCCAGAAAAATAGGTATTAGACAGTTGCAACATTCCGTTGTTTTGTAAATTTTATGTGAGGCTAAATAATAGAAAAGGAGAAGCATGTGATGTTTGATATAAATGAAATTATGAAACGAGTAAAACAGGCAAATGAGCAAGCCATTGATAGCATAAAAAAGTCTTTTGAAAAGAGTGAGGAAATCATTGGAAGAATAGAGGTGCCATCTGCCGAAAAGGACGAATCTGTGTCATTGCCTGAAGAGGAGGAGCAAATCGACGCTTACACACAGTATCAAACAGAAATTCTTGGACAGCTGTTTGGAGAAGATATGGGTATTCTTTCAGCAGCACTGGAAATGTTGGAAATGGAAGATGAGGAGGAACTTTCCTTTGATCTTGAACTGGAACAAAACCTGTACGCTGTTCTGGAAGAAACAATGTCCCGGATAGAGTCCTTGCCTGAACCGGAATCCGTTTCTTATCAAAAGGATGATCCAAGATGGAGACAGTTTGGTATTCTGCTGTCTGGCATTGTTTCCAATCTCAACGGCCACGACTTATCTGGAATGGATGTGGAGGAACATATTCCGGTTCTGGAGCAGAAGGTGGTATCTATTGTGCGCCGTTCCTGGGGGATTGACGGCCGCAGTGATTTGCTGGATATGATTCGTTACTTGGCACAAGAGGGCTATATTCTGAAGTACCGGTTATATAGCGAGGCATCCTTGCCAGAAGAACTGATGAATGAAGATATGGACGATGAAGATAGGGAGTCTGTCAATCGGACGTGGAGATTTGTCCAACGGTATAAAGGCCAATACGCCTCTGGCTTTTTAGCAGGATGGGACGTTGGCAGGGCAGCAATGCTGACCCGGTGGGGCTGTTATTTGGGCTGGATTACTGAGGGTGAGGCTGTGGGCATTCTTTGGGATTTATCACAGAAGATTGCAGAAGAGCTGCATAGCTGGCGGGAATTTGCCCAGTCGTATCTTTTTGGCGGATTGATGTGGAAATTATTGTGTGGGGATAGTTCGGCTGAAAGTTACCTTGGTTATATTGCTGACGCTGCTACGGACTTACTGGTTGGAAAGCCGGAGGACGATGGAGGGCAGTGGGGCAGCTACCCTTGGCCAGCACAGCGAAAAATCGGTTTTACTTTATAGGTGTTTATTTTTGCGCTGGTGTTATGCTATAATGTTCCATGAGAAGGAGGGCATAAATATGCGGTATAGAAGACTGGGAAAAACAGAATTGATGGTAAGCGAAATCGGCCTTGGTGCCGAATGGCTGGAGCGAATGGAATTAGACGGCTGCAGGGCGATTATCAAAACGTGTGAGGAGCAAGGAATCAATATTTTGGACTGCTGGATGTCGGAGCCAAATGTAAGAAGCGCAATCGGGGAATGCATCAAAGATACAAGAGAGAACTGGTATATTCAGGGGCATATCGGCTCTACATGGCAGGACGGACAGTATGTGCGTACTCGTGAAATTCCATTGGTAAAGGCAGCATTTGAAGATTTGCTTGTCAGGCTGCAGACGGATTATATTGATTTGGGTATGATTCATTATGTTGATTCAGAGAAGGAATGGGAGGAAATCGTAAATGGTCCATTTCTTAAATATATTCATGAATTGAAGGAAAAGGGCATTATCCGGCATATAGGATTAAGCTCCCATAACCCGAAGGTAGCAAAGCAGGCAGCGCTTTCAGGAGAGATTGAAATGATGCTGTTTTCTGTCAATCCGGCATTTGATTTAATGCCGCCGACGGAGAATCTTGATGACTATTTTGCAGAGCAATATGACGAGACGCTTGCAGGAATGGAC
>CAJTZB010000032.1:0-15357 GCA_910583815.1 uncultured Lachnospiraceae bacterium | reverse complement strand
GGCAGAGCTTTACCAGATCTGCGAGCAGCAGGATGTAGGCATCACTGTAATGAAAGGTTTTGCAGGAGGACGTTTATTTAATGAAAAGACGTCCCCGTTCGGTGTGGCGCTTACTCCGGTTCAGTGTATCCACTATGCGCTGACAAGGCCGGCAGCTGCAAGTATTATGGCAGGTTTTTCGGAGCCAAAGCATGTGCTTGATGCAGTGCAGTATGAGACTGCAACAGAGGAAGAAAAGGATTACGCAAGCATACTGGCAGCAGCGCCGCAGCATGCCTACAGCAAAAAATGCATGTACTGCAACCATTGTAAGCCTTGCCCATCCGATATTGACATTGCTATGGTGAATAAGCTCTATGATTTGGCAACGATGCAGGAAGTTGTACCTGCCTCAATCAAAGCACACTATATGGCACTGGAAAAGAATGCTTCTGACTGCATTTCCTGCGGCGGATGCGAAACTCGCTGCCCATTTGGAGTAGATATTGTGGAAAGAATGGCGAAGACAAAGGAGCTTTTTACATAAAAATAGAAATGGGGAAAGTCTTATGGAACAGCAAAAAATTAAGATGTCACCGTTTCTGCTTGGTGCAATAACAGATGCTTTGAGGCGATTGCCCTCTACATTTTATGACCTGACAAAAGTAAAGAAGCTGATAAATTTCTATCCTATAAGTTTTTGGGCAGATGAAATTCCTGATATGGTTGAAGAAGGTGAGGGTGACTTCTCCTGCATTGGAAGAATGCCAAGTATCCATACTCTGAATTTTTCTAATCATATGGGGACAAAGTTTTTAGTTAATGATTTTTCATTCCTTTTGAATTGCAAAAAGGTGCGAGTTTTGAATGTCCGAAATACAAATTTTTCTGACTGCAGTCTGCTTTTAGACATGCCGTGCCTGCGTAGGGTTTCTCTTCCAAAGAGGGAAAACCTGCTCCACACAGAAGCAATCGATATGCTTCTGGAGCGTGGGGTGCAGGTGTTCTTAGAAGAGGAGGATCCATCTGAAGAGCAGCCAATGGATGCGAAAGCGGACAAAGAGAGTCTGCTAGAAATAACGCAGGCGTTATACAAGTCAGTAAAATCAGTGCTTACAGATTTGTATAAAAACAAAGAGCATTATTACTATATTACACTTGTTTCTGATGGAAGTGCAAATACGCCTTGTATTTCTGCGTGGTCATATGAGGCACTTGCACGCTGTGAAGTAAATGATGAGGACAGGGAACTGATAAGATGGTCTTATGCTGACTCGCCTTATTGCTGCCATCGGCAAGAGGATTTTGCAGAAGTTGACAGGCTGCTATGGGAACGTCCAGATATTAGGGCAATGGAAGATGGGCAGTTTGAGATGGAGTATGAAAAAAGATACACGGCAATGGAGGAAGCGATGCGGCAGCTTGATAAAGAGGGTCTGTTTGCAGTAAATCAGGCGAGAGAAGAAGTAGTCGTATTAGTGGAAACCATGCCGCCGGATGAAGAAAATACTATACGAGCCTGGCGCATGAACGACAGCAGTTCGCAGATTTTTCATCAGTGGCTCGAGGAAGCGGCAGAATAAAGGATTTGAATTGTCCCAAGCACTGTTTTGCAGTGCTTGGGATAATTTTTTATGGCTGAGGAGGAAGCTTTGAAAAGCTCTCTTTAAGCTCTGCTTCTGTTGGGATATAATCTGTCATTTTGCCGTCATGGAACTTTTCATAAGCATACATATCAAAATATCCGGTGCCGGTCAGTCCAAAGACAATGGTCTTTGCCTCACCGGCTTCTTTGCATTTCAGCGCCTCATCGATTGCCGCTTTGATTGCATGGCTGCTTTCCGGTGCAGGAAGGATGCCTTCGACTCTTGCAAACTGCTCGGCAGCTTCAAAAACTGCGGTTTGTTCGACTGCGACGGCTTCCATCAGGCCATCGGCATAGAGCTGGGAAAGAACAGGGCTCATGCCGTGATAGCGGAGACCGCCTGCATGGTTTGCAGATGGGATAAAATTGCTTCCAAGTGTATACATTTTGGCAAGCGGACATACCATGCCGGTATCACAGAAATCATAAGCAAATTTTCCTCTTGTAAAGCTTGGGCAGGAAGCCGGTTCAACGGCAAGGAAACGGTAGTCTTTTTCGCCACGGAGTTTTTCGCCCATAAATGGGGAAATCAGGCCGCCAAGGTTGGAGCCGCCTCCGGCACAGCCAATAATAATATCCGGCGTAACTCCATACTTATCCAGTGCGGCCTTTGTTTCAAGACCAATGATGGACTGGTGGAGCATTACTTGGTTTAGAACGCTTCCAAGCACATAGCGGTAGCCGTCCAGACTTGCTGCAGCTTCCACGGCTTCAGAAATCGCACAGCCAAGGCTTCCGTTCGTTCCGGGATGCTCGGCTAGGATTTTTCTGCCGATTTTGGTATCCATAGAAGGAGATGGAGTGACAGAAGCGCCGTAGGTGCGCATGACTTCACGTCGGAATGGCTTTTGCTCATATGAGATTTTTACCATGTATACTTTGCAGTCAAGTCCGAAGTAGGAGCATGCCATAGACAGCGCGGTTCCCCATTGGCCTGCGCCGGTTTCTGTAGTCACGCCTTTTAGACCCTGTTTTTTTGCATAATAAGCCTGTGCAATTGCAGAATTCAGCTTGTGGCTTCCGCTTGTGTTGCTGCCCTCAAATTTATAATAGATATGGGCCGGAGTATCCAGCTTTTTTTCCAGGCAATACGCACGTACGAGCGGCGATGGGCGGTACATCTTATAAAAATCGCGGATTTCTGCAGGAATGTCAAGATAGGCATCGGTATCATTCAGCTCTTGGGCAATCAGCTCATCACAGAATACAGGGCGAAGATCCTTGGCAGTCATTGGCTGCATTGTAGCAGGATGGAGCAGCGGCGCCGGCTTATGTTTCATATCAGCGCGGACGTTGTACCACTGCTTTGGCATCTCATCTTCTTCCAGATAGATTTTATAAGGGATTTCTTTGTCCATAGGTTTTCCTTCCTTTCTGGACGGCAGCCTTCTGCCGCGCTGTTACATTACCAAGGTAAAGCGATATAAATTGTATTATTTATATCATAGGGAAGGAAGGATGTCAAGGTGTTTAGGGAGACGCCGATGAAAGCGCTTCCTTAACACGTGCCGCAGAACAGCAGATGCTGCATCTGCATAATACCGCGTTCCTGCTCTGCAATAATAGATTCCAGAATCGGGGTAAGTTCCGGGCAAACAGGATATTGCAGCGTAAGACGTGACATTTCGACGGCGCCACGGTGATGCGGAATCATTTCACGCAAAAAATTGATGTTCAGCCGATTTGTGGCACAGGCTGCACCCATTGCAGAAAACATGGCCTGCATAATCCGGTTCATTTGGCGGTTATACAGGCAGAGCGCTTCTCTTGTATTTTTCATGCATTCGCAGCGCGGCAGCATGTTCTGCATGTCTTCAATGCTCTGTGTCTGCTCTTTTATAATTTGTGTGGCAATGTTCTGTACCGCAAGGTCTGTTGTGTAATTTAAAATATTGTTCGACATTTCTATGGCAGCGCGGTGATGCGGAATCATCTGTACAATAAAATTATGAGAAACACTGTCAGAAAGAGCAGCTTCGGTCATTTCCTTTATCATTGTTTCCAAGATACAAGAAAAGACATCCAGATATGTCTTGGCGACATCGCTGAGCGGACAGTGGGAAGTTTGGCAGGACATACGGAGTCTCCTTAAGATGGTTTTTTAATAGTATATGCCATATATGCAGATGCGTGAAGTCACACCTATGTTCCCCAATTGGTACAAGGCATGCAATCCATGCTAACTTCCGGTTGAAAAGTTTTCTTTTTTCCGCTATGATAAAGTACATGGGTATGCCTTTGGGCTGCCTGTGATGGGAGAAAAGGAGACAGGTTGAAATATAGGCATGACAGTTTATTTTTTCAGCCACGGATTTGAAGCCAGAGACTTAAATCTGCTCTGGCGTAAAGGTCAATATGCCGTTTATGCGGCGGAAATGAGAGGAAACATGGATATTTTTGATGTTCTATCAATGCTTGGAGGGCTTGCGCTTCTTCTCTATGGGATGGAAGTGATGGGAAGCAGCTTAGAAAAGCTGTCCGGAGGACGTTTGGAGAAGCTTTTGGAAAGGATGACTTCCAACCGTTTTAAAGCGGTGCTGCTTGGGGCTGTCGTAACAGCAGCTATTCAGTCCTCTTCGGCGACTACGGTCATGGTCGTTGGTTTTGTAAACTCCGGAATTATGAAACTTGGGCAGGCAGTCGGTGTTATTATGGGTGCCAATGTTGGTACTACAATTACATCATGGATTTTGAGCCTTGCAGGTTTGGATGATTCCAACTTTTTCCTTGCAATGCTGAAACCTACTTCGTTTTCGCCGCTGCTTGCAGCAGCCGGCATTATTCTTGTAATGTTTTGCAAAAGCGAAAAGAAAAAAGACCTTGGAAGCATTTTTCTTGGATTTGCGATTCTGATGTTTGGCATGAATGCAATGGGCAGTGCAGTATCCGGTCTTGCAGAACTGGAAGGATTCCAAAACCTGCTGACGCTGTTCCACAATCCGTTTCTTGGAATGCTTGCCGGAGTTGTTCTAACAGCGGTTATTCAAAGCTCGGCGGCATCTATTGGTATTTTGCAGGCGTTCTGTCTGTCCGGGATTGTGACTTATGGAACAGTTATCCCGATTGTTATGGGACAGAATATCGGTACTTGCGTTACTGCAATCCTATCCAGTATTGGCGCAAAGAAAAATGCAAAGCGTACGGCAGCAGTACATCTGTATTTCAATGTTATTGGCACGGCAATTTTTATGATTGTATTTTATGCTTTGAATGCCGCGCTTGATTTTGCTTTTTTGGACGAAACTGCAAACGCCGGCAATGTTGCACTGATACATAGCTTGTTTAACGTAGGAGCCACCATTGTGCTGTTCCCATTTGCCGGATTCCTTGAAAAGCTTGCAGTGTTTACAGTCAGAGGCACAAAAGAGGAGGCAAAAGAAGACGAGCTTCAGGTGTTGGATACGCGTTTCTTAGATACTCCTGCATATGCAGTGGAGCAATGCAAAAATGTGACGTTGAGCATGGCACAGCTTGCCAGGAAAGCATTGTTTGACGGAATTGACCTGCTTGGGAATTATGAGGAGACAGAAGCAGGAGAACTGGATGATTTGGAAAATCTGGTGGACCGTTACGAGGACGAGCTGGGTGCATACCTTGTAAAAATCAGCAGCCGCAATTTATCCAAAAAAGATGGGCGTACGACTTCCAAGCTATTGCACTGCATTGGAGATTTTGAACGTATTTCGGACCATGCAGTGAACTTAGGGGATGCGGCAAAGGAAATGCAGGAAAAGGGGCTGAAATTCTCGGATAAGGCGGCAGAAGAGCTTGCTGTATTTACCCGCGCAGTCAAAGATATTGTGAATCTTGCGGTAGAAGTGTTTGAAAGTGAGGATACAAACCGTGCAAGGGCAATCGAGCCATTAGAAGAAGTTATTGACAGTCTTAGCAGAAGAGTTAAGAGCCGTCATGTAAAACGTCTTCAAAATGGAGAATGTACGATTGAACTGGGCTTTGTGCTTTCTGACATTATTACAAATTATGAAAGAGTATCAGACCACTGCTCCAATATTGCCCTGTGCATCCTCCAGATGCAGGATGATGCAATTGAGGCGCATGAATATCTGGATGCCTTAAAGAAGGACGGAAACGAAGAATTCCGGCATGATTACCAAAAACTAAAGGAACAGTATTGTCTGCCGGAGCAGATATAAAAAAGCTGCCCATCATAAAAAAGAGGCTGCCGCATTCAGAAAGACATATATAGAATGCGGCAGTCCTTTTTTTAGTTCCAGATAACATTCACAAGCATGCAGCACAGGATGCCGACTGCTGTTGGCAGCAGTATTGCAAGCAGTGTGTAACGGAGTTTCTTTGTTTCTTTATAAATAGTGATACAAGTTGTAGAACATGGAAAATGAAACAGCATAAACAGCATTGTGCAGACCGCAGTTTTTATGGTCCAGCCGTTTTGCACAAACAAAAGTTTCAGCTCTGCAAGGTTTTCATATTCCGTCAGTGTGCCAGAGGACATATAACACATTACAATAATCGGAACGACGATTTCATTGGCGGGAAAGCCAAGAAGGAAAGCAAGCAGGATAACGCCATCCAGTCCCATCAGGCCTGCAAAGGGGTCGAGGAATTCTGACAGGATATGAAGCAGAGGGATTCCGTCTATGGAAACATTTGCAAGAATCCAAAGCAGAAGTCCGGCGGGAGCGGCTACTGCGGCGGCACGCCCAAGTACGAATAATGTCCGGTCAAAGACCGAGCGGACCAGCACTTTTCCGATTTGCGGGCGGCGGTAAGGGGGCAGCTCCAATAAAAAGGAAGAAGGCATTCCCTTTAGTATTGTGACTGATAGCAGGTAAGAGACAAGCATGGTGGCAAGAATACCAAGTAAAATAACAAGGGCCAGCAAAAGAGCAGCCTGAAATGAGGCAAAAAAGCCGGCAGCTCCGGTGACAAAAAACATCGTAATCAGTGCAATCAGTGTGGGAAAGCGTCCATTGCATGGCACAAAAGCATTTGTAAGGATGGCAATCAGGCGTTCCCTTGGCGAGTCGATAATACGGCAACCAATGACTCCTGCGGCATTGCAGCCAAATCCCATGCACATCGTGAGCGCCTGTTTGCCGCAGGCGCGGCACTTTTTAAAGCAGGCATCCATATTGAAAGCAATGCGGGGCAGGTAGCCGGAATCTTCAAGCAAAGTAAAAAGAGGGAAGAAGATTGCCATTGGAGGCAGCATAACGGAAACAACCCAGGCGAGTGTGCGGTAAACGCCATGAATCAGGACTTCGGCAATCACTGCAGGAACCGGCAGAAGTGTAAGAAAGCCATACAGTACATCTTCCAGCCAGAACAGCCCGGTTGCCAGCAGCTCAGATGGTACATTGGCACCGGTAATCGTGAGCCAGAAAATTCCAAGCAGAAGCAAAAACATCAATGGAAAACCAAAGAAACGGCTTGTTAAAATCCGGTCTGCCTGCCGTATTGTTTTATCATAGTCAGTTTTTGTATAGGTAAGTACTCCGTCACACAGCATATGTGCAAGGTCGGCATCTGTGGTTTCTGGGGAATTTTCGGCAGTTTCAGAAAGGGTTTTTGGTAAAATCCCAAGTGGAACAGATGCTTCTTTCTGGCATACTTCTTCCATCGTGTGAAGCAGTTCGCTTAGCCCTTTTTTGCTTCTGGCGGCGGTTCCAACCACAGGGATGCCAAGACGTTCGGACAACAGCGTCAGGTTGACCTGGATTCCTTTCTTTTTTGCTTCATCCATCAGATTGACACAAAGGATAGAAGCAGGCTGGTTCCGGATAATCTGCAATGCAAGAATCAGGTTCCGTTCCAGGCAGGTTGCATCACAGACAATCACGGCGGCATCTGCACCGGCATCCATAATATAGTCTCTCGTAATTTCTTCTTCTGCAGAACGTGCATCAAGCGAATAGCTTCCCGGCAAATCCACAATCAGATAATCGGTTTTATGAAACCGGCAGACCCCATGTGCGGAGCTTACGGTTTTCCCCGGCCAGTTGCCGGTATGCTGCCTGCCTCCGGTCAGTGCATTAAAAACAGTGCTCTTGCCGACATTCGGATTGCCGGCAAGAGCGATGATTTTATCGGTTTCGTGCTGTTTCTTGACAAATTCGTCACCATCCATTGCATGGCGGCCTGTAGAATGGCTAGTCAGTCCCAAGCAGTACTACCTCGCTTTTCATGGAATATTTGTTTGGTTCCGGGGTGTAGAGAATATCGGTCAGGTCTTCAAAGCGGAACGCAAGCCTTGCGCCACGCACAAGCAGGACTGCGAGGCTTCTGCCTGCATTAATCTGCAGGCACTCAATTTCTGTTCCTTTGGTCAGGCCAATGTCCGTCAGACGCTTATATATATGATTATCCGCGGAAACCTCTGCGATTGTTCCCCGGTCACCAACTTTGATGTTGTTTAGATATGCTTTCATTTTCTGTCTTGTCTTTACCTTTGTTGTCACTATCAATATATGCAGGAGAGAGGTTCGGTGCTACCAGAAAGAAAAACATTGCAAAACAGAAAAAAAGCTTGATTATCTTTCAAAAACGTGTATCATAAATGAAAAAGGGTTTTGGGATTCGGAGGAGAAGCAGTACATGAGTAAAGTTGTAAAATTCGGAGGCAGTTCGCTTGCCAGTGCAGAACAGTTTCGGAAAGTCGGAGCTATTATCCGCGCAGACAAAAGCAGGAGATATGTCGTACCGTCAGCGCCGGGAAAAAGAAATTCAGAGGATACAAAAGTAACGGATATGCTGTATGCGTGCTATGCCCTTGCAGAAGCCGGAAAACCGTTTGAGACGGAGCTTGCAGCAATTAAGGCAAGATATGATGAAATTGTATCAGGGCTGTCGCTGAACCTTTCTTTAGATGAGGAATTCAAAACAATCAGCGTACAGTTTCAGGGCAAGGCAGGAGCCGACTATGCTGCTTCTCGCGGAGAGTATTTAAACGGCATTGTGATGGCTGCCTATCTTGGCTATACATTTTTGGACGCAGCAGAAGTTGTTTTCTTTGATGAAGAGGGAAATTTCCTTGCGGACAAGACAGACGAAGTGCTTTCTGTGCGCGTAAAAGAGCTGGGTAATGTAGTGCTTCCGGGTTTTTATGGTGCAAAAGAAAACGGTGTTATTAAGACATTTTCCAGAGGCGGTTCTGACATTACCGGTTCGATTCTGGCAAAGGCAGTACATGCTGATATTTACGAAAATTGGACGGACGTTTCCGGCGTTTTAGTTGCTGACCCTCATATTATAGAAAATCCTGTTGCAATTACGACTATCACTTATAAAGAACTTCGTGAACTTTCCTATATGGGGGCTACTGTGCTCCATGAAGATGCAATTTTTCCGGTAAGGAAGAGCGGCATTCCAATCAATATCCGCAATACAAACCGTCCGGAAGACCCTGGTACCATGATTGTGGAAAGCACTTGCAAGCAGCCGGAGTTTACAATTACCGGTGTAGCAGGCAAGAAAGGGTTTGTATCAATTAATGTTGAGAAAGATATGATGAACTCTGAAGTCGGATTTGGAAGGAAAGTACTGGAAGCCTTTGAACAGAATGGAATTCCGTTCGAGCATATGCCTTCAGGAATTGATACATTGAGTGTCTTTGTTCACCGTCCGGAGTTTGAAGGCAAGGAGCAGGCAATCCTTTCGGCTCTGCATCGGCTTGCAAAACCGGACAGCATTGAAATTGATGCGGATGTGGCACTGGTTGCCGTAGTGGGACGCGGCATGAAGTCCAACCGCGGCGTTGCAGCAAGGACATTGGCGTCTCTTGCACATCAAAATATCAATATTAAAATGATAGATCAGGGGTCAAGCGAGTTAAATATTATTATCGGTGTTGCAAATGAGGATTTCGACAATGCAATTCGCGCAATTTATGAAATTTTTGTCAGTACACGTCTGTAAGAGAATCTTTCATTGAAATAATTGTCGTAACATGGTACACTATTTCAGAAAGTGCTAAGGACAGGGAGCTTTTGGCCTTGGCAGTTTTTAAAAGGTGCATGTGGCATTTGGACAAGCATCAAGAAAGAAAAGGGAGATGAATGCTTTGATAAAGCAGGTATACAAAAAATTAATTTCTATAGCAGCCGCTACAGGGACACTTATTATATTATCGGCTTGTACAGAACCTGCACAGACATGGAATCCGTCGTTTGTGTCATTGACGCCGAAGCCGACACAGGCAGTAGAGCCATCCGGTGAAACAACACCAGTTCCTACGCCGGAAACTTTGCCGACCAAGGAACCGGAAGCAACACCGGAACCTACGCCTACAGAAGTACCAGAAGCTACCCCAACGCCGGAACCAACGAAAGCTCCGGCAATGACAAAAGATGACTTTAAAGCATCCGACTTTTTTGATGAGTCTGTATTTGTGGGGGATTCCGTGCTGTCGCATTTTTACCTGACGGTGCCGATTCAGGATAAAGAGACATTTGGCGGAAGCAAAAACCTTACCGTGGTCAGCTACTCGGTCAGGGAAGCTTTAAAAGAAGAAAGCGACATCCATCCGATGTATCAGGGCGAGAGAAAACAGGTCTGGGAGACAATAAAATTGATGGAAGCAAAAAGAGTGCTCCTGTTTTTTGGACTGAATGACATCGGCATCAGCGGAGTCGAAGGCTTTGTCGAAAATTATAAAACATTGGTAGCCAATATCAAAGAGGCAGCTCCGGAAGCAAACATCTATATTATCAGTATCTCTCCGATGCGTGCAGACAAAGAGGGCAAGAGGCTTAATAACGCTAAGATTACAGAAGCAAACGGCCTGCTCAAAGAGTATGCGCTTGCAGAAGAAATTGGCTATATTGATGTAGCAACCATGCTGTTGGACGAAAACGGCGCAATGAATACCGAATACAGCGACGGAGAGACGAACGTGCATCTGAATAAGAAAGCCTATCTGATGTGGAAGGATGTTCTTGTAGAGTATGCAAAGGAACAGCTTCTCGCAGAATATGAAGCAGAAAACGGACTGACAGAGTAAATATTGCAGGCTGGTTGCGGAACCCAAAATCAGCAACGGCCCGAAAGGCGCACAGATAGGTTTCTGGATGAAGAAAGCATCCAGAAACCTATCTAGGTATGTGTGTGCCAGCAGACCTGTTGCGGAACTCAAAATAGGAGGATGTTATGAGACAAAAAATATGGCTGATTGCCGGACTTTTTCTTTCCTTTTGCCTGTTTGCAGGCTGTGGAGACAAGTCAGATAATAATAAAGATACAGAAGTAACCCAGACTTTGGAAGAAATTTACACACAAATGGAAGAAAATGTAGAACTCTCTCCGATGTTAAAGTTAGAGGATGACTATATTACAAACTATTATGGTGTGGATTTAGCAACATTTGATGAATATGTATTTATGACGGCAGAAAATGCACTGCTTGCAGAAACCATTATTATGGTAAAAATGAAGGATGGGGAAAGCAGTGAATCCATTGTAAAGCTGTTAGAGAATATTATCCAGCAAAAGAAAACAGAGCTTGAGAATTATCTTCCTGAACAGTTTAAGATTGTAGAGAAGAGTGAGGTAACTACAAACGGAAATTATGTCATTCTTATTATTTCCTCCAAAAAGGCGGAGCTTGAGGAACAGCTTCCGGAGGCCCTAAGACCATAGGAGGAAGTATATGGTTTTCAGCAGCATACCATTTTTGTTTTTCTTTTTTCCAACCTTCTTATTATGTTATTTTTTGTTGCCAAAGCAGTGCAGGAATTATGTACTGCTTTTCTTCAGTTTGCTGTTTTACGCATGGGGAGAGCCGGTTTATGTGTTTTTGATGATAGGAGTATCGTTTTCAGATTACCTGATTGGGCGTCTGATGCATAAATGCAGTGGGCGTCCGTTTGCAAAAAAGATTTGCCTGCTTGTTTCTGTGATTATTGATTTGGCGGCGCTTGGTTTCTTTAAGTATGCCGATTTTCTTGTAAATATAGTGAACCAGCTGATTGGTACAAAAATACCGCTGCTTTCTCTTGCGCTGCCTATCGGAATCAGCTTTTTTGTATTTCAGTCTTTGAGTTATACCATTGATTTGTACCGTGGCGAAGTCACGGTGGAAAAAAGCTATCTGGATTATCTGATGTATGTTTCCATGTTCCCGCAGCTGATTGCAGGGCCGATTGTACGCTTTCAGACGGTGAGGGAAGAACTGCACCACAGGACGATTCAAAGGGAGGAGTTTTTTGCAGGCGGCATGCGCTTTTTGGCCGGGCTGTTTAAAAAAGTGCTGATTGCCAACCAGCTTGGTCTTTTGTTTGAAGCAGCAAAACAGACTTCTGCGGAAGAACTTGGGGTTGCAATGGCGTGGCTTGGTGCAATTGCGTTCACGCTTCAGCTCTATTTTGATTTTTCTGCATACAGCGATATGGCGATCGGGCTTGGGCTGATGCTTGGCTTTCACTTTATGGAAAACTTCCGCTATCCGCTTGCGGCGGATTCCGTTACGGAATTTTGGAGAAGATGGCATATCTCCCTCTCCACTTGGTTCAGAGATTATGTATATATTCCGCTTGGCGGCAACCGCTGCAGGGTGGGGCGGCATTTGCTCAATATAGCGGTCGTCTGGTTTTTGACCGGTATGTGGCACGGAGCTGCGTGGAATTATGTGCTTTGGGGTGTTTATTATGGCGTGCTGCTCTGCCTTGAGAAGTACGTATGGGGGAAAGGTTTAAAGAAACTTCCGGCCTTTGTACGCCGCTTATACCTGTTGCTGATTGTCATAGTAGGCTTTACTGTGTTTGCAATAGAAGACTTAAATGTTGCATTTTCCTATCTTGGAACAATGTTTTTCTTTCATGGGGCGTCCCTTGGAGAAAACCTGCTGTTTTATTTGCAGAACTATGGCGTTGTTTTACTTGTGGCAGCCATTGCTGCTATGCCGCTTGTCCCGGGACTAAAGCAGCTTTGGAACAAATGGCATCTTCCAAATGGCATGTTAAGCATTGCAAGAGCCTGTGGCTGTGCCGCCTGCCTTGTCCTGTTTGCAGTCACGGTATCCTATCTTGTAGCAGACACATATAATCCGTTTTTGTATTTTAGATTTTAAAAACAGCAGAATTCCCGGACGGCGCACAGCTTAATTTCCAGACGCGGCAATCGGCGGAAAGCAAGCTAGGGTGTATGTGTGCGGAAGGGATTCTGCGGAACTACCAATAGGAGCTATTATGAAAAAACAACCTTCTTCTTTCGTCTGGATAGCAGTGCTTGCTTGCATCCTTCTGCTCTCGGCCGGGCTTTTGCTTCTTCCAAAAAAAGAATATTCCGAACAGGAAAACCGTTATCTGGAACAATTTCCAAAACTCACATTGGAGACAATAAAAGACGGCTCGTTTATGCAGGATTTTGAGACATATCTGTGTGACCATTTTCCATTGCGCAATGCTTTTATGACGGTGCGGACATGGTATGAACGGCTGACCGGAAAAAATCAGGTCAATGGGATTTATCTGTGCAAAGACGGATATTTCATTGAAGAATACGCGCCGCCGCAGAATACGGAGCAGATTATTTCGGTGTTTACGCGTCTGGAACAGAAAATAGAGCGTGCAGATGTGGCATTTCTGCTTGTGCCGACCGCAGTTACCGTCTATGCGGACAAGCTTCCGGCAAATGCAAAAAATGCAAGTCAGACGGAGGAGATTTCACGTATTTATCAGGCGCTTGCTTCGGATACTGTGGACGTGACGAGGGCACTGCTTGAAAAAAAAGAAGAGCAGCAGCTGTATTACCGCCTTGACCATCACTGGACGACTTATGGAGCATATGTGGCGTATGTGGAATATTGCAAAGTGAAAGGGCTTACTCCGCTTGCAATGGAGCAGTTTCAGCAGGTAGCCGTATCAGAAGAATTCCAAGGGACAATCTACTCTAAATTAAATGATTTGCTTGCAGGTAAGGATACAATTACAGTATTTGCGCAGGAGGACAGTCGCCTGACAGTCAATTATATGGATACGAAGGAGAAAACAGACACGCTCTATGCACCGGCTTATCTTGAAACAAAAGACAAGTATTCTTATTTTTTGAACAATATTCATCCAATGATTGAGATAACAAATGAGGACACAGACAGCGAAGAAGTGCTTGTTCTGATTAAAGACAGCTACGCAAACTGCATCGTACCGTTTCTGGTGAACCATTACCGAAAAATTTATGTGGTTGATACAAGGTATTATAAATCGTCTGTCAGTGCGTTTATCAATGATAACGCAGAAGTGACGGATGTGCTTGTGCTGTATAATATGAATACCATCGATGCGGATCTTGGCATTGGAGGGATTTATTAAAAGTACCAAAAGGGTGTGAAACACCAGCCAGCGGGTTGTCTGCAATAGGAATAGCACAGAGCCCGAAGGGGTATATCAATAGGATTGATTTAGAGGACAGGCGCATGGTACTGTTTCCTCTGAGCAGGGAGCGGAAACGGAAATGGTGGACTTTTTCCCTTGGTCATAGTATAATATTATGTAATGCACTATAATGAAAGGTTGGTGTCCTTATGTATCCAGAACAGACCTCGCCTCAAGACTCTGAATTTACTGTGACAGAAAATTCAGAATATATGAAGGAGCAGAATCAGGAAATTCTTCTTGGAAGAGAAGAAGGGCTGGATGTTTCGCTGTATTCCAATCCGGAATACAACTGGCTTCAGATGGAACAAATCCGGATGGGAATGAAGGATAAGGTAGATGTTTCTGCCTATGCAGACCCTTCCTATAGCTATGAGACCATGAAGCAGATCCGCCTTTCATTTTATTCATCTATTGACCTTGCTTCCTATGTGGAAAGGGGCTTTGTAGATGATGAGTTGGAGCAGATCCGGCTTGCCCTCGAGGATGGGCTGCCTATTGATAAATGGCTGTCAGATGACATGTATATGCAGCAGATTTATGAAATCAGGATGGGTCTGTATGGAGATATGGATGTTTCTGTGTATGCTGATTCCCAATATAACTGGATGCAGATGAGGGAAATCCGGCTGGGGCTGGAGAAGAAGCTGGAAGTATCCTTTTATGCAAATAACCTGTTCAGCCACTGGCAGATGCAGGAAATCCGCCTTGGGCTGGAAGCAGGGTTAGATGTGTCATCCTATGCGAAATTGATTTTGTCCGCTTCCGATATGAAAGAAAAGAGAGAAGAGCTTTTAAAGGAGAAGACAAAGAACCGTACATTTGATGATAAACTTGATATAGATATTGCTTCTTTCGTGAAAAATGAATTCAGTATTTTCGTAGAGGACAACGGAAATAAAGCATTTGCTTTTATCCCGCTGATTCCCGGAAATACGGTTACAGAAGAAGATATTTATGATGCCCTGAAAAAGAGGGGCATTGTTGTTGGAATTAAACCGCAGGTCATTACGGAACTGATCAAAAGAAAAAGAGTAAACGAAAAAGTCCTGATTGCAGAGGGAACACCCGCAGAAGATGGTAAGAATGGCTGGTATGAGTTTTTTGTCCGCCTTGATTTGCCTCGTATCCCGGCACCGCTTCCGGATGGGGGTGTTGACTATGTTAATATAGAGGCATTTGAGATGGTGGATGAAGGAGAGAGGATTGCCGTTTACCACCCTGCCCAGAAGGGGATTGATGGGCAGAATGTTTTTGGCGAAGTGCTTCATGCCAACAAAGGCATTGAAAAGAAACCATTAAAGGGTGAAGGATTTACAATTGCCCAGGATGGAGTGACATATATTTCCAAAATGAATGGAAAATTTGAGTATCTTAACGGCAAAA
>CAJTZB010000031.1 GCA_910583815.1 uncultured Lachnospiraceae bacterium | reverse complement strand
CAGATACCGCCTAAACTCTCGTTTTAAATTGCGAAACCCACAGGTAACTCCAAACATACTTTTCTCCATTTCAGAAACATCACGGTGTGCCTTCTAACATCATCCTTATAGACTGCCGATAAATAAACACAGTAACAATCGCTGCCTGCAAAAGTGCCAAAAGCAGCGCAGCCAAAAGCATAGAGGCAAATCCAAATAGTGAAAAACGAATCTCCCCAAATCCCTCAAATATCCAATTAATAAAAGGCGAGCAGAGATACAAAATCAAAATCGCCCCTAATGACAGCAGAAAATTCTGGATTACCTGTTCCAAAAACAAACCAAACCGGCTCATGCCAACCGCCCTCTGCACTCCAAGCATTGCCTGCAGCTGCATATACTGCTCACGCCAGATTGCTGTCAGATTCAGCACGACAAGCAGAAACAGTACTGCCAATATTGTCCCAACACTCTTTAAGTTCGTATATGTTGCCGATTTTATCATCTCTAAACGCTCCAGCTCTCGCTCCATACGGTATCCTGACAAGGATGGCAGGGATACTGTCAGGCTCTCCCCATCCTCCTTAAGCCTTAAAAACAGATAGGAATTCCCCCTGCTTCCCTTTTTCAATGCCCGGTAAGGCACATAGATTCCTTCCAGCTCCGTTGTACCAACAATATGGTAAGCTGTGCCATTTATAAATATTTCATCCTTCCCTGATGCACTGCACTGCTGATAAAGCTCCTTATCCAGCAGGCAGACCTTGGCATTTCCTGAAACATCAAAGCTCCATCCATCTTCTGTTTCCGTCAAGAAACAGTAAAATTCTCCATAGTTTTTATCAACCGCATATACATTACTTCTCTGCACAGCATCCCCAAGCACCACATCCGTATTGATACTGAACATACAGCTGGCTGCTTCTATTCTGGTTTCCTGCGCTGCTTCTTCCAACAGAAGGTTTCCAAAACTTTCTTCATATTCTGCCGAGGTTTTCGTAAAACGAAGCACTCTTTCTATATTTCTCTGCTCCTCCGCCTGCAGCTGTCCAAAACCTGCCCTAATCCCGGTAAGCAGCATGACAGGAAGCAGATATGCAAACGCCAGCGAAAACAAAACCGTCAAGCTAATCCACCATTTCGAACCGATAAAAAAACGCGCCAGTTTTATGTAAAACATACTCCTCCATTCTGCAGGGGCTACTTTAATATTACTCTACTTTGCTTTGTAAACTTTTTTTATAACATGGTTATAGTTATCATAGACATAAAAATTTCTTTCAGAATCTATTGCAAAGTGCGTCAGGTAAGTTCTGTCATCTAATGTCTTGGCAAATTTATATATAGTCTTTTTATAATCTCCATTCAAGGCACAGCGTTCAATCGCTCCATAATAGCCATTCAAAACATACATATCTTCCCCAAAGACAATCAAATCCCGAGGCGAATTAAAATATGGCAGCTGGTTCTTAATCAGCCCTTCTTTTTCATTATACTCTGCATAAAACACCTTCCCTGTTTCTGCAATACTTCCATTCACAAGTACGCTTTGTGCAACATAGGCTTTCCCACCTCCTACAGTACAGACCCCATAAAAGTTCTCTTCTAATGTAAGTAGCTCATTTTGGTTTTTTAGCAGAAAGGCCTTATTTTCGTAGGACGATGTAATAAAAATTGCATTTTCATTTAGCACCGCAAGACTACTGTCACCAGAAGAAAAATCATGTATTCCAAGTTCCTGCAAAGAAATTTCCTTCTCCATTAAAAACTCTTGATTTAACACTACTATCCGAAAGTTTCCAGCATCCAATAAATATAGTTTCCCATCATGCTCCGCCAAAGCCAACGGATTCAAAAACTCACCTTCACCATTTCCGGTAACCCCAATAGTCTCTAACAGAGTTCCATCATAGCCAAATCTTAAAATTTTATTTCCTAACATATCCACTGCCAATATGTCGTCCTCGCGGCACAGTAATCCTCTCAGCTCTGCTTCTTCTGTTAGGGTAGCAAATGTTTCTGCCTCATAGCCGTCCTCATAAATAATAATGACATCCCCATCTATTGGATCAAGAGTATATGGCTTATCAGTGTCCAAAGATTCCCTTTTTATGCAACCTGCTAAAAACAACAGTACCAATAAAAATAGTAGTTTTTTCATCCTTAGTGTGCTCCTGTAATAATTTTCCTGCAAATTGGAATATTTCTGCGGTTTTTCGCTTTCTACAAACCTATTCTATTTTATAGACTTTCTGGATTACATGATTGTAGTTGTCATAAACATAAAAATTTCCATCAGAGTCCATTGCAAAGCATACAAGGTCTATTCTATCTTCTATTGTCCTCAAAAATTTATATATTGTTTCTTTATAATCACCATTTAAAGCACAGAGTTCCAACGAACCATAATACCCATTCAGTACATACATATCCTCACCGGAAATAATTAAGTCCAGCGGTGTGTTAAAGTATGGCAGCTGATTTTTTATCAAACCTTTTTTTCCATCATATTCCGCATAAAATACCTTCCCTGCATTTCCTTTGTATGCGCCTGTCGTGACCAACGTCTGCGCAATATATGCATTTTCATTTCCTACAGCACAGACCCCGCAAAAGTTTTCCTCTAATGTAACCACTTCATTTTGATTCTTTAATAAAAACGCCGTATTCTCATAAGATGATGTAATAAAAATTGTATCTTCATCTAACACTGCAAAACCTTCATAACGTCCACCAAGGCTATGGATGCCGAGTTCCTGCAGCGAAATTAGCTTTTCTATGGAAAACTCATGATTTAATACCACTATACGCAAATTCCCGGCATCTAACAAATACAGCTTCCCTCCATATTCCCCTAAGCCTGTCGGATTCAAAAACTCACCTTCACCATTTCCTGTACTTCCTATTGCCTCTATCAGTTCCCCCTCATAATTAAACCGCAAAATCCGGTTTCCTGCCATATCCACCGCTAATATATCATCTGTGCGGCACAGCAAACTCCTCAGCTCTATTTCCTCTGCCAGAACGGCAAATGTTTCTGCCTCATATCCATCTGCATAAACAACAATAACATCTCCATCTACTGGGTCAATCGTATATGGTTTATCATTATCCGAAGATTCTCTTTTCGTACAGCCTGTTAAAAGCAATAGCAGCAATAAAAATAGCAACTTTCTCATTTTAAGTATCCTTTCTAAATACTTATTTTCTTTTACTAATCACTCTGTTATTATACATTTAACTAATCACAACAGCCAAGCACCTCATCATCATATCTATAAAAGTCTTTTACTTCATTCTGATTATTTACACATACCTTTTTATATCCTTTTCTCTGTCTAAAAAATGCCTTATTTGTTATAACTACCTGTGGAGGATAATTTCCACAAGTTACTCCTGTATCACATCTTGGTTCCTCAACCGAAACCTGATACTCTATTCCGCACTTCCAATCCGCCTTCACCACATCACTATGCCAGAGCGCTCCAAGAAGAAGCAGCAGCGCCAGAGCCAGACAAACTTTCTTTTTTCCCATAGTATACCTCCATTGTATATTACCTCTTTGTTTCATAATAACAGAGTGATTAGCCTACAGTTATCTCATTCAATCTATTGGATAAAATGTCCCATCTGTTTCTGACTGCAGATAGATGCTTGGATAACCCATTACATCAAATATCCTTCCAAAAATCCTCTGTCGGTCCAGAATTTCCTTTTCTTCCTGCTGCAGCAACGTTTCTTTCTGGTGGTAAATATGTATAACATTGGCATCTGAAAAATTCTTGTCTTCTTTCAGGCTTGATAATTCTTCTGTACATGCCATACAGTCTTCTGTAGAAAAAAAGAGGACATTCTTTTTTCCTTTCTCCATAAAAGGACTAAGGTAACAAAGTGCAGCATCTTTATTTTTTTCCTCAGAAAATATACCCATTTCAAAAAGCTTGCTGACAATATTGCTGCAGCCACCTCTTTCCATAAAAACAATTACCCCTTCTTCATCTAGCAGAAAGTACGTTGGTGTAACATCGGAAAGCTTTGTTTTTCCATGCAAGGACGCACTGTTTTCTGAAAGCTGATAAAGCTCCAGCAAATCTTCCGGCATACTGTTTTTCCACAAGAGAAGAACCTGAAACTCATCATCTTTCAATGCATTCAGCAGGCCCACGTCAGCCAACGCTTCCTTGCAGGAAACACACTCATTTGATACATATGCTACCATCGTATACGAAACACCCTCTAGCAGTTCTGCAACGTTCTTCCCCTGCTCCTCCAAATACAGTGGTGGAAATACGTCCTGATAAGACAGCATAATACTCTCGGCTTGGCTGTCCGGAAACAGGAAATCCAAATAGTCATCATAGCCAAAAGAAACATAATGAATATTGTCAATTCCCTGCGCCGTCATCTGCTGAAATGCCTTTGCAGACATTTTTCCTGAATAGCACAGCAAATAAATAGGGATATTTTCTATTTCACTTTCTGCAAACTTCTGCAGAAAGGTTTCTTCTTCATAGGGTATATTAATAGATTTTTTAAGATGGGATTTTTCAAAATCCTCTGCTTTACGAAGATCCAGAATAGCAAATTCCGCTGTATTATCCGAAAGAATTATGTTAAAATTTTCCATATCATTTACGATAGAATATTCCATCCCTTTGTGCCTGTCCACATGCAACACAAAACACAAAAGAAAACCGCTCCCAAAAAACAGAGCTAAAGCAATTCCATAGCAAACCTTTTTCACCCTAATCTCCACCTATATTGGCATAATAATGCAGCATATTTATTTAAAATTTACCACTTCTATGCTGTATTGTCAAGAAATTCTAGTGTATATTATGGAAAATATAGATGTCTATGGAATAGTTGTATGTTTTTCATTTATTCTTTTATTTCACAAGTATTCTATTTATCTCCAAAGCTCTCCCCAGATACGTTCGCACAGTTCTACGCAATATTCGTAGCTGAACGCAGCATCTTGATTGCGGATGGCATTTTGTTCCCCGAGCTCTTTTGTATAGTCATAAATCGTATAAACCGTTACTTTCTGCTTCCCTTCTTCTACATGGCAAATAAGAGGCGTAACACCGTACTCTGCAACGAATACCGTGCCATCCTCTGCCCGCTCTAATATAATTTCTGCCATACCTCCTACCATGCGGTCCGCAGTCCCTGCCTTTGTACCAGATGTCCAGTTCGCAAAGTTACCAATAGAGTAATAGACGAGCATATTGCCTTGCCACTCAATCGGTTCAATGACATGCGGATGTGTACCAAGTACAAGGTCGGCTCCGTTCTCCTCAAACAGTTTCGCCCACTTTTTCTGCTCCTTTGTCGGCTCCGATACATACTCTGTTCCCCAGTGAGGACAGACAATCACAAAATCCGCAAGCTCGTCCGCTTTTTTTAAATCTGCTATTACCCTGTCTCTGTCCAACAGACTGACCGCATAAGGCATGTCCTTTGGAAGCGCGATTCCGTTTGTCCCATACGTGTAATTCAGCACTGCCACTGTAATCCCATTCGCTTCATATAAATAAATGCTGTCTCTTCCTTCTGCACTGTCATAAATTCCAATGACCCCAATATCAGGATACTGTTCCTTCCAAAAGCCGATGCAATTGAGCAAACCTTTTTTCCCTTTGTCAAGTGCATGGTTTGTCGCATGACAGATAAGGTCAAATCCTGCCGCCACAAGCGCATCGCCTGCCTCGTAAGGGGCGTTAAATGCCGGATAGCCGGATACGCCAAGTTCACTGCCGCCCAAAATAACCTCCTGATTCACAATGGCAAGGTCCGCCGCCTGAATCTCTTCAGTTATGTTCTCAAACAACGAAGCAAAACTGTATGTGCCATCCTCTAACTGCGCACCCTCCAAAATCCGTGTATGCAGCAGCACATCGCCCACCATGACAAGTGACAAGGACGGAGCTTCTGTCGGTGTTGGCGGTTGAAGTGTTATTTGTGGTACCAATTTTTCATTGTTAGAATTTTCTTCCAATTCTGGTGCCTGCGGCAGCGCGGCAGATGACATAACATCCTTATCTTCTGCATCCTCTTCCTGCAAGCTCTTCCCTTCCGTCTGCAGCATGCCAGCCTTTGGCGCACATGCTGTAAATAAAAGCAACAGAAAAATTCCTGTCATATAAATCCATTGTCTGTTCTTATGCATTACCATTTCCTCTTTACCGCCGGGCAGTAATGGCTGCGTACTGCCGCGCGCAGCTCCACATAACAGCCGCAGATACGGCACATGCCGCCAAGAAGGTCCTCACATTCTTTACAGATTCCCAGGCGTCTTCCGTATTCTTCTTTTGGTGTTTTGATGTCTTCTTCCAGCCTCTCAACATAGGCCTGCACTGTCTGAAACAGTTCTCCCTCATTCAAATCTCGGAGCAGGCACTTTTTGCAGACACGCAATTCCTTGCCGTTAAGCTCGCCGTTTTCTTGTTTGTCCATACCCATCTCTGCCTCTGCTTCCGTCTTCACATGTTTTTCGTCCCATCTTCTTTTGATGCCGTCCCCGCCGGAACAATCTGACGAACGTTGCGCTCCAGCTGTTTTCTCGGAATCATAATCTGATGTCCGCACCCATTGCACTTTAAGCGGAAATCCATCCCTGCACGAAGTACTTCCCATTCCTTGCTGCCGCATGGATGCGGCTTCTTTAACTTTAAAACATCTCCTACCTGAATGTCCATTGTCTCCCTGCCTTCCGTTTCTGCCACCGTTCCATACTCAAACAGGCAAATTACCCCATCTACCGGCTTCATTCTATCATGCCTGCCTGCAAAACGCAAGAAACGATGATATACCAATACGCAAAACCATTAGCGTGAGGGGAAAAATGGAGCATTGTTTCCTTATTTTAAAATTTACTATTGATTTTTTATCCCATATGATGTAATATAAGCATATGTATTATATAGTTTTAAAAACTACATTAAATGTTTTCAAAATCTATATATTGTTTTCTCAAATCTGCATATACTATATCAAAGTATAGTTTGAAAGGAGCCGCTTATGTCAAAAGAAACTTTAGAACACAACTTAAAACATCCAAAAGAGCCGGGAAGCGCCATTACGCATTTTATCGGCGTTGTCATGGTACTGCTTGCAGCATTGCCTCTTCTGGTACGTGCCGCCACAAAGCCGCATCCGGTTTATTTTGTTTCTCTCGCCATTTTTGCTTCGAGCATGTTCCTGCTCTATCTGGCAAGCACGACATACCACACCTTTAATATTTCAGCGCGTGCAAACCATTTGCTGAAAAAGTTTGACCATATGATGATTTATGTGCTGATTGCCGGCTCTTATACCCCAATCTGCCTGATTGCCCTGCATGGCACTTCCGGCATGCTGCTGTTTGTGCTTGTCTGGTGCGTTGCCCTGATTGGCATTCTGCAGTGTATCTTCTGGATTGACTGCCCAAAATGGATTTCCTCCTGCATCTATATTGTGATGGGATGGCTCTGCATTTTCTCCTTCTCGGACATCGTACAGGCGCTGTCCCCGGCAGCATTTGGCTGGCTGCTTGCCGGCGGCATTATCTATACCATCGGCGGAATTATTTATGCATTGAAACTTCCGGTATTTAACAAGCTGCATAGAAATTTCGGTTCACATGAAATTTTCCATCTGTTCTGCCTTGGCGGAAGCCTGTGTCATTTTGTTTTAATGTATCTTTTTGTTGTCGAAATGCCAATTTTGTAATACAGGACATACTAGTGGCTGTACGAAAAATATGATCCTTTTGACTTATAATGCCCATGTCATCATGGAAGATAACATGGGCATATTGCAAAGACAATGGAAAACTAAGATTATTTCTATCACAAATTTACATTTTAATTCGTTCCAATATAGTTTCTAACTCATACTTAGCCCCGGCAAATGTCGGCCAGGCATCAATCCCATCCTTCTTTTTCCTTGGAATGAGATGTATATGAAGATGAGGAACCGATTGTCCTGCACTTTCACCACTTGCGTTTAATAAATTAACACCTTCATAAGCACAGCAATCAATAAGATGGTTTGAGATTCTTTTGACAGCATCCATAACCTTACAGAGTGTATCTGTATCACAGTCCATTATATTTTTTACATGCTTTTTAGGCACAACAAGAATATGCCCATCCACATCCTTTGCAATATCCAAAAAAGCTACTGTCCAATTATCTTCGTATATCTTATATATAGAATTGCTGCTTATTATTTTACAAAAAATGCAATCTTCCATCCTATCTCCTATTCATAATATCCTACCTTGGACAAGCATGGTACCGACCGTGATTGGCGAATCACAAGAACCGCGCCTATTGCCTCTGCATCTGCTTTGATTATCTTTTTAGAACCAATCACTGTACCTGAATAAACCATCTGATAAGTTTTATCCTCCGTCTGAAGATACAAATCAAATGCTTCCACTCTCTGACTTTTCGTTATATCCTCTTCTAAAACACAGTATGTAATCCTTCTTCTCTCACCAAACTGATATTCCAGATACCCCTGCTGTTTGTTTAATTCGCCGGGATGCTCCACAAGAATTGGATTTTTTTCGATTGCGCCAATCTTTTCCCCCAGCTCGCAAAGTGCTCTCACATCAATAGGATGTATCACGCCTCTTTTGCTTGGCGGAACATTGAGCAGCAAGCTGCAGTTATTTCCGACGGAGTTCAGATAAATATCAAACAGTTCTTCGGCAGATTTCACTGTACCGTTTTCACTCTCATGATAAAACCAGCCCTTGCGGATGGAAACATCCACTTCCGCAGGATACCAATGAAGCTTTTTCTCTTTTTGCAAGACCTTCCTTGAGCCTAAATTTTCATCTTTTGAGGTCAGCTTCTTTAATTCAGATGCCTCTCCCTCGCTGTGCTGGGAATTTTTTTGTACGATTTCCGCGCAAGTCAGATACTCCGGCACTACGGAAAATTCCGCTGCCCTTGTCTTTCCTGCTTCATTCCCTACCCAACGAAGGTCCGGACCGCAAATAGAAATATTCGCATTCGGCTGAAGCCTTCGGACAATCTCATAGTACCTTCCCCAGTCATAATCAAATTCCCTTGCCTCTGCGCCCTTCGCGCCGTCAAACCAGACCTCAAAGATTTCACCATAACAAGACAAAAGCTCGATCAGCTGATTGCAAAAATAATCGTTGTAAGCAGATGTCGCATAGGTCTTCTCATGCATATCCCAAGGTGAAAGGTAAATGCCAAAATCCATGCCCTCTTTTTTGCATGCATCCGCAACCTGCCTCACAATATCTTTGCCATATGGGGAATTCATTACCGAAAAATCCGTATACTTCGTATCCCACAGGCAAAAGCCATCATGATGCTTGCAGGTAAGAATCACACCTGTCGCTCCGGAACCCTTAATTGCTGCAATCCATTGTTCTGCATCTATTTCTTTTATCGTAAAATCAGCCACCGTTTCACTTGCATTGCCCCATTCCCTGTCAGTCGCAGTATTCATACCAAAATGCAGGAATGCATAAAACGGCTTCTCCGCATTCTTAAGCTGCGATTTGGAGGGAACAACCTGAAGATACCGCTGCACTTCATCATCAAACAGCGAGTAGCCGTTATTGTTTGTTGTCCAGTTATCGTTTAGATGCATATCATCCCAAATCATTTTTTTCCAAGCCTCCGTCAGCATTCATTACCAGTTTTATCAATCTTCCATAGCGTTGGTGTACAGATGCTAAATCTTTCAGAATCATAGTAACATAAATGCAATAAAACTTCAAAGGCTATATTCCATATGCCATTTCCAAGAAAAATACGAAAAAACTATTGACTGTAAACCTTGTTTATACCTTATAGTGGTCAAAAGGGAGGCAGTCAGATGGAGCACATATGAAACCTAAGAGCTTTGGAAGCATGTTACAGCAATTTGACAGGAGGACGCAGGAATGCTTAATTTGGTAAAAATGGATTTGCATCGGCTGGTTTATACGATTTCTACATGGGTAATGATGGTACTGGTTATTGTGGCAGCTTTCTTTTGTGTTGCACTAACCGCTGACATATCAGATAGATACTCAAGTGTTGTAAGCATATTGGAAATGCTATTTCATGGCAGATTATTCATGGTGCTGTGTTCTGTCTTTGTAACGATTTTTGTAAATGCAGAGCAGCGATATGGGTATGTAAAAAATCTTGGAGGTTCGATTTCACATAGAAGCCAATTGGTAATGTCCAAAATTGTTGCTGTAGCAATAATACAGAATTTGATATAAGTCATTTTATGGTGGATTGCAATATATCTTCTTATAGCTTAAAATTATCAGCAAATGATACTTTCATAGCCTTTGCTGTCGGATGCGCATTTATGATAATTTCTGTAGCATGTGCCTCTCTTGTCGCCGAAAAAAGAGATGTCTTATAACGCCTTGTAGGATATAAGGAGGAGTCTTGAAATGACAATAAAAGAAATAGAACAGACAACCGGTTTGCCACGATCTAGCATTCGTTTTTATGAAAAGGAAAAACTGATCAGCCCGATCCGAAATGCAAGCAATGGATACCGTGAATATTCAGAGGCAGACATAGAGACTATTAAGAAAGTCACATATCTTAGGACGCTCGGTATATCCATTGAGGATATCCGCAAACTTTCCAATAAGGAGGCGGACTTGTATGATGTAATCAAAGCGCAAAGTCAGACTTTAGAGCAGCAGTTATCTGAATTGGAACATGCAAAGCTAATCTGTGAGCGTATGCTGTCTTCCAATGAAAAAATAAAGTATGAAAATTTAAATATAGAACTGTATGTTACTGATGTAAAAGATTATTGGAATAAAAACAGCAACGTTCTTAAATTGGATTCTGTAAGCTTCTTTTATATATGGGGCGGGAATATTGTCTCGGGAATAATTACAATCATCTGCTTCTTAGCAGCAGTATTTTCTATTAAATATCTGCCTGCCAAAATACCGATTCAGTGGGATGGCAGTATAGTCAGTTCCCTAGCAGATAAAAGATTTATTTTTGCTTTTCCTGTTTCATGCATCATAATCCGATTTGTATTACGTCCTTTTATTTGGCGGTGGCTTAAAATAAATATGCTTGACAGCCGTTCTGTTACTGATTACATCACTAATTATTTATGCTTCTTAGCACTGTCTGTAGAAGTGTTTATAATTTTTTATGTAAAAGAAATCGTAAAACATGTGACAGTGGTGCTTTTTCTTGATACCTTTGTGTTAATTGGGCTATTGCTAATGGCTATGTATAGAACAATAAGAAAAGAGGAGTAATGCGAAGCAGACAGGATATATTACTCCTTACTCCCTTTTCTTGTTTAATCCATGCATACACCCTCCGAAAAATGGATTCCGAATATTTTCAAGGTTATTCGCCCATTTCAAGCTCTCGCATGGTTCTGGCTTCTTCTAAACTGTCGGCGACATACCCCATCTTGTCCCCTCCCATAACAGGTCCTTCCGAAGCCTCTCTCTCTTCAACCACCTGCACCATAATATGATCAGAAGCCTCCGGATAATAAGAAAACCATAGATAATACACTTCTCCAAATTTGGGGTGAGCCACATTAGCATCATCAATCACCGCATATCTTTCTACAACATAAATAAGGGCTTTATACTTTAAAAAATCAAAATCGTGGAAAAATATCAACGTTGCATCATGTCCCTCACTCCATATCGGGTAGTCGGCAATCTCTATTTCTCCTTTTAACTCACTACCCTTATTTATAAAAGGAAGCCAGTCTAGCCAGTCAAAACCTGTCACCTTTATTCTGATCGGAGAATATTCTCCTGTAAACTCCTGTGCTTCTTCATCATACCAATAGCAGTTCTTTTCTATATTGACGGAACAGAAACGCCACCAGATATGGACTCCTGGCAGGTATACGAAGTGCATAAAAATATAAAATACTACTGCGAAAATAACAAATATTACTGCTATGCCAAGCAGAAGTTTTTTCTTGTTTAATTTGTGCATATGTCCTCCGTATAAAACAGATGCTTACTCATCAGGCTTAATGCCTCGTTTGCGTATGTCCTTTGCTTCTTCTAAGCTATCTGCGATATACCCTTCTCTTACTTTTAGCATGAAGGTTTCCTCGGTTGTTTCAAATACATGCACGATAATATCCTCTGGGTCGGAAGCATTAAAAGGGAAGTATAAGATGCAGGAATTGTCATATTCTTCAAGCATACTTTCTAAGGAGAAATGATGTTCCCTGCAAAACACCGATCCATAATATGGATGACCAAGATATATAAAATCTGCTTCGTAATCATCACTTCCTTCTTTCCATGTCAAATAATCAGCAATTTCAACCTCACCATGAAAATCACTCATAATATGTCTTCTCACAGGGAAAATATTTCTCGGCAATACGAAACCCGTGACCTTTATCTTAACCATCGAAGATTCCCCTGTGAAATCTCCTTCCTCCTCATCGTACCAATAGCAGGGTTTCTCCAAATTGACAGACCAGAAGCGCCACCAGATATGGACTCCCGGCAAATATACAAAGTTTGTAAAAATATAAAACGCTGCCATGAAAAGAACAAGTATCACTGCCGTGCCAAGCAGAATTCTTTTCTTGTTTAACTTGCGCATAGAGTTCCCCCTAACATACTAATATAAAAATATATGAACTTTTCCCTGTCTATGTTATTTTCCATTATGTGAAATACATCTTTTGCTGTTTCACATAAATGTTACTGTACCAAGAGGTACTTCAAAAAAAAACTTCTTTGTTAGAAGTTTTTATTGTAATCTCTTTCACTCTATCATCCGGTCTTAATTCTTGCCCATATAACTTATAAAAAATGAAATTTTTTGCTGCCTGTGTTTCAGATATTCCATAATCCTCTGATTCAATAACATCCTTTATCATGTCTTGAGCAGAATTTGGTGTTTCCATTCCATTTATATTCACCGAAGCATTTATTGTATAAGCACACTCAAATATAACCCTGTTTCCCACATAGCAAAGCCTTTGTGTTGCATCTGCAGAACCTTGGAATTTTGCCCATATAAAACTTCCTCTGATGCAGATTGAAGGGAATAGGAACTCTCTACATTTTTTAAGGTAGTTATGTTATCATTCTTAACAATATCAGCGAATTCAATCCCATTTGCCAGTGCAGACCCTATTTTAGGTATTTTCCCAAGTGCCGTAAGCGCCATTATATCAAGCAATTTCTTATGAAGTTTCGTAATTATGCTATCTTCGTCAAATATCTTAATTTTTGAGCTATATAACATAGAATCCCTGCTCGCCGGTGTAGCCCGAATTACCTGCAGTTCCACCATCTGTCCGGCATAGTTCGTAACCACCCGCACATCGGACCAGTTGATTTTTCCTGTCTCTATCAAGTCGATATATGGAACTGCTTCTGCCCCGAATTTCTTTAAAACTTCCTGTTGAGACATTTTTGTTACGCCAAGCACCTCGACCTCGGCATCAATTTCATGAATCCTTTCTTCGTTGTTCTCCCAATCTGAAACAAGCCTACTGCGCTCTTCGTACAATGCTTTGATTTTCTGATAGGTTGCCATATCAACTACATTTCCTTCATTTGCTTCTTGCGCATATCCACGGACAGCCGGCATACATCCCAAGAACAGCAACAATGCCATAAAACTACATAAAAACTTCTTCATGCCCTTGTCCCTCCCTATCTATTGTATAGTTACCAAACATTATCTTATATTTTTTATATTAACATTCTTTTTCTGGAAATTCAACCACAAACTAGAAAATTCGACAAAAGAAATGCCTACTCGACAAATTGACATAAGTCTGTATTGATATGTTCTTTTGCTTTATAACAGGAAACAGGGGCGGCAAACCATGCCGCCCCTGAACACCTTGGCGATAATTTTTTTCTTATCGCCCCTTGTTATTGGAACTTCTTTTCTATTTCATCATATATTACTTGTATGGAGTTGGTACATATCATTAGCGGTCGGTCTCTTTTTTTACCGTCTTTTCCTGTTTTCTTGATAACGTACCAGCTTTACCGACCGCTTCACATATATTTTTCTGTTTTGGGCTATTCTGCTGCAGTGTCTGTGGCATCTGCTGCATTAGCTGTATTCTCTTTTTCCCGAAGCAGCATCATCGGATTGATGGTTTCCTCTCCTTCTAGTACCTGAAAATAGAGGTTTGGGCCTTCAATTACATAATATCTTGTCGGCTCTGCTACTGCACCAATGCACTGGCCTTCTTCTATAACATCCCCTTCTTTCAGTCCGTCAAGGGCAAGCTGTCCATATACAAGATATGTGTCATTTCCAAGCGCAAGTTTTACGGTTTTTCCGGTTCTTACGTTATCGCTGATTGAAACAACAACACCTTTCGCAGCAGCAAAGACAGGTGTCCCAACTTCAGAAGAAAGTACAACGGAATTGCTTGTCCGGAACTGCTCCAGCGTATAATGGAATACTCCATGTTCTGGGCTGTATGGAATAATGACATCCCCATGCAAAGGCCATAAAAGCCCTGCTTCCTTCTGGAAATTCAGGCTTTCTGCAATAACCTGCGGGCTCAGTACTTCTTTGTTGTCCTCCTGCCCCTCTCCCGTGCCATCTCCTGTGGAACCATCTGCCACATCTATGCTGCTGCCATCCGTATTTTGTGCCGGATTGTCGCTGCCATCTGCAGTCTGAGTCTTGTCAGAATTAGGGTTATCCTGTCCATCCGGCTGTTTGTCCTCCGGCTTCTTATCATCCTCTGGCTTTTTGTTATCCTCGCTTGTCTGCCCTGTCCCATCCCCGGTTGGAGGAATTGTAACGCTTGGAGGATTTACTGTAGTATTTCCGTCGCCGCCATTATTTACAAAATCCGGAGATTCGGGTGAATTTAAATCTACCAATGGGTCTGGCTGTTTCTCTTGCCCACTCTTTCCAATGCTCATCACCCCCACCACGGTGACTGCTGCAACCCCCAAGATCGCTATGCCTGCCAACGCCTTCTTTTTGATTTTATCATCCAACTTATTCACAAAAACCCCTGCCTTTCTTTCCATCCTTTATAGTGCTATCCTTAGTTTCTCCATTCACTCTCCTTTTATACAAAATGAATAAATTTTGTATCAGGACAGCAGGCAGAATAATTGTTTTATTTAGCTTTTATAGTCTTGGCAAAGTTTCAGTATAATATGTAGGCAGATTAAATATTGCAGAAATTGTGATGATATAAAATAAAAAATAATAATATAAAAAGAGAAGGGGCTTTTTTGTCCCTTCTCTTTTATCACGTATCCCTTAAAGTTTATGCTATTTTTTTAATGTTACCTTTTTCAGATGCCAGATGTCGTCCACATACTCTTCAATCGTACGGTCAGATGAGAACTTTCCGCTCTTTGCGATATTGATAAGCGCGGACTTAGCCCAGCCTTTTTCATCGCGATAGAGCGCTTCTATCTTTCTCTGTGCCTCTGCATAAGCCTCAAAATCCTTCAAAATAAAATACTGGTCTGCACGCTCGCCGCCGTTGCTCTCAAGCAAAGAGTTGTACAGCTCACGGAACAGCTCCGGATTCTCCGGTGAATAAGTTCCATCAATCAGCTGCGTCATTGCCATACGGATATTCATATTTGTGTTGTAGATTTCCTTTGGATTGTACTGGCCGTTATGCTCATAAGCGATAACCTCTTCTGCTCTCAGCCCAAAGATAACCGCATTTTCTTCTCCGACCTCTTCCACGATTTCTACATTGGCGCCGTCCATTGTACCAAGCGTAATTGCACCGTTTAACATAAACTTCATGTTACCTGTGCCGGAAGCCTCCTTGCTTGCCGTTGAAATCTGCTCAGAGACATCAGCTGCCGCAAAAATCAGCTCTGCATTGGATACACGGTAATTTTCAATGAAAACGACTTTAATCTTTCCATTAATAGAAGCATCGTTATTGATAACTTCCCCAACGCTGTTAATCAGCTTGATAATTGCCTTTGCACGGCGGTAGCCTGCAGAAGCCTTTGCGCCAAAGATAAACGTCCTTGGGTAGAAATCCATGCCTGGATTTCTCTTTAGCTCATTGTACAGGTACATAATGTGCAGAATATTGAGGAACTGCCTCTTATACTCATGCAGACGCTTTACCTGAACATCAAAAATCGAGCGCGGGTCAACTTCAATACCATTATGCTTTTTAATATAAGCCGCAAGGCGGACTTTATTCTGGTATTTGATGTTGCGGATTTCGCTCTGGCACTTTTCATCGTCTACATAAGGCATCAGCTGATTTAAATGGGACAGATCCGTAATCCAGTCTGAACCTATTTTGCTTGATACCCAGCCTGCTAACAGCGGATTGCCATGCAGCAGGAAACGACGCTGTGTAATGCCGTTCGTCTTGTTGCTGAATTTTTCCGGCCAAAGCTCATAAAAATCTTTGAGCTGTTCTTTCTTTAATATTTCTGTATGCAGTGCAGCCACGCCGTTCACCGAGAAACCGCCTACAATTGCAAGGTTTGCCATGCGCACCTGACCATCGTATACGATTGCCATCTTCTGTACCTTGCTGTAATCGCCTGAATATTTTTCCTGCAGCAGCGCAAGGAAACGGCGGTTGATTTCTTCTACAATCTGGTAAATACGAGGCAGCAATCTGGAAAACAGCTCCAACGGCCATTTTTCAAGCGCCTCGGACATAATGGTATGGTTTGTATAGGCACAGCACTTCGTTGTAACTTCCCATGCTTCTTCCCATGTCAGGAAATAGTCGTCCAAGAGGATTCTCATAAGCTCCGGCACCGTTACCGTCGGATGTGTATCGTTTAACTGGAAACATACCTTTTCATACAGCTTCTTTATATCACTGTGCGTTTCCATATACTTGGCAACCGCACGCTGAATGCTTGCTGATACAAAGAAATACTGCTGCTTTAAGCGAAGTTCCTTGCCTGCATAGTGGTTATCATTCGGATAAAGCACCTCACAAATTGTACGTGCAAGGTTCTCCTGCTCTACCGCCTTCTGATAATCTCCCTGATTGAAGGAATCCAGACTGAAATCGTTGATAGCTTCCGCATCCCAGATACGGAGCGTGTTGACAACGCCGTTTCCATAGCCAATTACCGGAATATCATATGGAACTGCCAAAACAGAACGGTAATTTTCCTGTACGAAATGATCTTTGCCATTCTCTGCGCGGACCATCTTGACATAGCCACCAAATTTTACTTCCATTGCATATTCTGCACGCTTGATTTCAAACGGATTTCCGTGCTTTAACCAGTTATCCGGTTTCTCTATCTGGAAACCATCTTCAATCACCTGTTTGAACATGCCGTACTTGTAACGGATGCCGCAGCCATATGCCGGATAGCCAAGAGTAGACAGCGAATCAAGGAAGCACGCTGCCAGACGGCCAAGTCCGCCGTTTCCAAGTGCTGGATCCGGCTCTTCGTCTTCTATTGTATCAAGCTGAAAGCCCAGCTCATCCAGAACTTCCTTGACTGCCGGAAGCGCTTTCATATTGATGATGTTGTTTCCAAGCGCACGGCCCATCAAAAATTCCATAGAAAGGTAGTAAACCGTCTTTACATCCTGCTTCTCATATGTCCTATGTGTGTTTACCCACATATCAATGATATAATCTTTCAGTGCATAGGACACCGCCTGAAACAGCTGCTGCTTATTTGCTTCTTCTACATCCTTGCGGAACAGCATACGCATGTTGCTCGCAATTTTTTTCTTAAGCTCTTCCTTTGTGATTTCCATAAAATCCTCCATTCCGAAATTTTTACACTCGCTTTACACCAATTGTAACATCTTCTCCGTTTAAATTCCAGTCTTTTATGAAACCATCCAAAGTTCCTGTCACAAGTTCCTTTGCCAAAACAACTGTTTTGATTTCCTCTTCCCTTGTCTTTGCAAGCTGTCCAAGCTTTTCGTTGCCATTCATATAAATGACAATATGGTCCATAACTTCAAAACCGGCTTCTTTGCGCATTGTCTGCACCTTGGAAATGATTTCACGGACAAAGCCCTCTTCTATCAGTTCCGGCGTAAGGTTCGTATCCAACACTACGGTAATGCCGTGGTCGGAATCCGACACATAGCCTTCCTTCTGCGCCGATTCAATCAGCAGGTCATCCGTTACAAGTTCCTCAGAAACACCTTGTACTTCAACCGTCAGCTTTCCTGTCTCATTCAGTTCGTCCATCGCCATACTTCCGTCGATGCCTGCAAGCACTTCCTTCAGTGCA
>CAJTZB010000030.1 GCA_910583815.1 uncultured Lachnospiraceae bacterium | reverse complement strand
CCTACAATGTTGCAGGCATGGATGTAAAAGTTGCCGTTGCCTCCGGCTTAAAGAACGCAAAAGAGCTTTTGACTCGTGTAAAGAACGGCGAAGCAAACTACCACTTTATTGAAATCATGGGCTGCCCTGGCGGATGTGTCAACGGCGGCGGACAGCCTCAGGTTCCTGCTATGGTCCGCAACTTTACCGATATACGTGCAGAACGCGCCAAGGCACTCTATTCCTTAGATGAAAAGAACGCACTTCGCTTCTCACATGAAAATCCGGATGTCAAAGAGCTGTATGCTACCTATCTCGGTGAGCCGGGCAGCCATAAAGCACATGACATCCTGCACACCACTTATGTAAAGAGAAAGATACACGAAATTTAAGGAAACACCGATTTTATCAGTATTTCCGCAATACCTTTTGCAGAGTGTGTTACTCTGTAAAAGCAAAATGGGCAGAACCCCTAAAGCATATGAGGTTCTGTCCATTTTTAACAGCGTACTGCCTGAGTTCCCAAATGTAGCTTGTGACCGGAATATAAGACTTGTTACAGTACTTAAAATAAGGAGCCTCACTATGAATAAAGAAATTGACATCAGCAATATCATTTTAACTACAGAACGCCTGACCTTACGTCCGTGGAAAGAATCTGATTTAAATGATTTATATGAATATGCAAGTGTGGATGGTGTCGGGCAGATGGCAGGATGGCTGCCTCACAAAACCATCGACACATCCAAGGAAATACTAAACATATTTATAGAAGCAAAAAGAACCTTTGCACTGGAATATCAGGGAAAAGTCATCGGCAGCCTTGGGATGGAACGTTACCGTGAAAAAGAATACCCTGAGCTTGATGGGCTTCTTGGCAGAGAGCTGGGCTATGTCCTTTCAAAAGATTATTGGGGGAGAGGCATAATGCCGGAAGCCGTCAAAGCTGTCATCTCCTATTTATTTGAGACAGAACATCTTGATTTTATTATTGCAGCATATTTTGACTGGAACAGACAGTCGGCAAGAGTCGTGCAGAAATGCGGTTTTGAATATATCAAAACACTGACATACCATACTAAAGCTGGAACAGCAGTAACCAGCATCCAGAATATTCTTTATAAATCTCCTTGACGGAAGTTCTATTTTATTTTATACTAAAACAGTAATCTTTCCTGTTTTAAGAAAGTTGCTTTTTAGCTTATTAAGAAACTGCGCTGTTTGGCGCACTTATTCCAAATCCGAGAGGCGGAGGATTCATTTTGCAAAATCCTTTGTTCCAAAAACAAGAACGTCTCGCAAGGAGGTGACATACATGGCAGCAGGCAAATTCAGCAGGCAGCGTCAGGCTATTGTTGATTATCTGATGAATACAAAAGAACATCCTACTGCCGACATGGTATATGCAAACGTCAAAAAGCTCTATCCTAACGTCAGCCTCGGCACAGTTTACCGCAATCTAAACCGGCTTGCCGATGAGGGGCAGATCCTCCGGCTTGGCTGTGTAGACGGCTCAGAGCGGTTTGACGGCAATATCTTTCCCCACTACCACTTCTTATGCAAAGACTGCAGACAGATTATTGACCTTCCTATGGAATCCCTGCATCACATTGACATACTTGCAGGCGCCTCCTTTGATGGAAGCATTGAAGGACATTCCGTACTGTTTTTTGGCCAATGCAAAGAATGCCAGAAAAGAATCTGAAAATACCCCTTGACAAGCAGTAAAATCTTTAGTATTATAATTTCAGTAATAATTACTATTTTAAATATTTAAAGATATAAGGCACTAATGATAGAAAAGGGTACTTCACCCCATCTTATTGCAGATATAAAATAAACTATTATAAAAGGAGATTACGATTATGGCAAAATGGGTATGCAGCGTATGTGGTTATGTTCATGAAGGTGATGAGGCTCCGGCAGAATGTCCGGTATGCCATGTTGGCGCAGAAAAGTTCACAAAGCAGGAAGGCGGTCTTACTTGGGCAGCAGAGCACGTTGTTGGTGTAGCACAGGGCGCAAGTGAAGATATTATCAAGGATCTTCGTGCAAACTTTGAAGGCGAGTGCTGCGAAGTCGGCATGTACCTTGCAATGGCAAGAGTTGCTCACCGTGAGGGCTATCCTGAAATCGGCATGTACTATGAGAAGGCCGCTTTTGAAGAGGCAGAACATGCAGCAAAGTTTGCTGAGCTTCTTGGCGAAGTTGTAACCGACTCCACAAAGAAGAACCTGCAGTTAAGAGTTGCTGCTGAAAACGGCGCAACCGCAGGCAAAATGGATCTTGCAAAGCGCGCTAAAGCTGCAAATCTGGATGCAATCCATGACACCGTTCATGAGATGGCTAGGGATGAAGCTAGACACGGCAAGGCATTTGAAGGCCTTATGAACAGATATTTCGGCTAAGATAATCTGTAATAAAATAATACTTCAAAAAAGAAACAGGGAACAAATCCTTTCTGGTTTGTTCCCTGTTTTAGCGTCTTTTTATTTCCTAGTACCCAATCTCCAGATGCTCAGCTGCATCATTCTTCCTCATAAACAGCAGACCAAATGACCCCGATCCACAGTTGCTTGCGATGGCAGAAGAAGCCTTTTGCAGATAAACTCGTTCAAATGGGCAATACTGCTGCACTAAATTTTGAATGTACTGAAGTTTTTCCTTATCCAATCCGGAATATGTAATAAATAAAATACGCCGGTCAATGGCTCTGGTCTCCCGGAGCACACTTTTGACATACTTTTTCGCAGAATGAGCAAAACCGCCCATTTCCATACCACTCACCACTATCCTGCTCTTTCTCAGCATAAGGACCGGATGCAGCAGCAATGCATCGCACAGTACCTGTATCCGTTTCGGTATTCGTCCGGACTGGCACATCATATGAGTATCATTTATGATAAAAGCAGAGGAAATAAACCGTTCCATCCGTTTTACTGACTCAACAATTTCCGCTTTTGTGGCATGATTTTCTGCGAGATGAGCCGCATACAGCACCGCCAGCCCCATACTGCTGGAGAGATGTCCTGAATCCACTACAGTAACATTATTAAAGGACTTTGCCGCTTCAAGTGCATTTTGGTATCCCATACTGGCATGCTTTGCCATTGTAATGTGGATTATATTCTGTGCTTCTGTCAGCTTTTCCGCAAAAAAGCGTTCATAGTCTTCTACCTCTGGCGGCTGGGAATATCCTGTCCGCCCTTTGGCAATATGCGCCAGCAATTCATCCGGCTTCAGTTCCTTGCCGTCCAAAAAACGTCCCTCATCAGTATAGATGTAATAAGGGCATATGGAAATATTGGATTTCCTTCTGATGAACTCCGGAAGATCGCACACACTGTCTGTTGTAATCAGGATGGAGCGCCTCTTTGTCTGTTCAAAAATCAAAATATCCTTCTCTGCATCCGATGTCTCTGTTTCTTCGCATATCCGTACCAACTCTTTTGGAAGGATACTCAGCACGGCCGCTTCCAACAGCGCCCCGCTGACCGGCTTGGCCAGATAGCCACTGAATCCCTCTTTTCGGTAAAGCAATTGGTTATCACTTCCTGCATTGGCGGTCAGGGCCACTACAGGTACGTCCTGACACAGTCCGCCTGGTTGTACCCGCAAAGCATGAAAGCACTCGATCCCATCCATTTCCGGCATCATATGATCCATCAAAATACAGTCATAATAGTGGTTCTGGGTCAGCTTCAGACACTCCATCCCGCTGGATGCGGTATCAATATGGATCTTTGTCGCTGAAAGCAGTTTTGTTACCACCATCAAATTCATCTCGTTATCATCTACCACCAAAATATGCGCATCCGGCGCCTCAAAACTCTGTTGGTACAGCCCTTCGTCATGAAGCTTTGCGCGCGAAGCCAGAGTAAATGTTCCCAGCTCTTTTTCGTCCACAATGTCTTGCTCCAGTGTGACAATAAATTTTGAGCCTTTGGTGTAGATACTGTTTACACTAATTTCACCGCCCATCAGTTCTACCAGCTGCTGGACAATACTCAGTCCCAGACCAGTCCCCTCGATATGACGGTTCTTTTCTTCATCCACTCTCCGAAATGCATTAAAAAGATACGGAATATTTTCTTTTTTTACTCCTTGTCCGGTATCCTCTACAGAATAGCAGACGAGTACCCGGTTAAATCCCTGACGCTCGCATCGAACCGAAAGAGTGACCGAACCCTCGCTAGTGTACTTCACTGCATTATTCAGCAGGTTAATCAGTATCTGCTTGATGCGCACCTCGTCTCCGCAAAGCATGCTTGGAATCGATGGGTCTATATGAAGCTTAAATTCCAGTCCCTTCTCCCGCGCTTTAATCCAGATCATATTTACAATTTCTGAAAAAAGCATTCCGGTCTCATAAGAAGCATTGATAATCTCCATTTTTCCGGACTTGATTTTGGATATATCCAGAATATCATTGATCAACGTCAGCAGCAGTTTACTGGCCCCTTGAATATTTCTGGCGTTCTCTGCTACCTCCTGTGAAATGTCGCCTCGCAGCGTAATCTCATTCAACCCTATAATTGTATTAATAGGTGTGCGGATTTCATGGCTCATGCTGGAAAAGAAGTGGTTTTCCGCCTGATTCAGCTCTTCTATCTCCTTCTTCTGCTGCTTGGTAAGGGCGTTTTCCTCTTCATACATCCGGTTCAGGAACATGAGCAATACACTGGTAAGCAGACCTACCATAACCATAGAAAACGCAGAATCAAAAAAAGAACGTTGCTGCGTATTCAAAGCTGCGAATTCCGGAAAATAGAAGGCAATGCCATAGCAAAGCAATGTTTCTGCTGTACACAGGCCAAAAAACACAATCCTGCGTTTCCCTTGCAAAGTGATACAGACATAAATAAAGCAAAGCACAAACCACTCCGGCACGCCACTGTAAAATCCACCTGCAGTAAAAAATGTGAACGGAAACAGTATTAACAGCAGCATTACAATAGCCGTGGCCCCTGCTTGGATACTCTCTTTCCGGATGCTGACCCGCACGATCGCCGAAATAAGCAGCAGGCTTGCAATCAGAATTACAATATTCCATATACTTCTGCCCATAGGCAGAGTAAATATCATCGCAACCATGCAGATTGCCGTCACAATACGGAACATACGCTCACGCAGACTAATCTTGTGATCAGAGATGATATCAAACCATTTTTTTATCACACAATTTCCCCTCCTATAAACATGGTTTCAGGAAAAATTCCAGACAGGCTATATTTCGGAAATCTGTGCACAGATTTCATCATACGCACACAGCAGCGCAGGATGTTGTGCCTTGACAAAGTCTATATCGCCTCTTTTTCCTGCCAGCTCCAGCTCCTTCGCCTGCGCAGAAAGTGCCTCTGCACCAATAGTCAGTGATGTGCTCTTGAGTGCATGAACCTTTATTGCATAATCTTGCCAATTGGCATTTTCATATAGAGAAACAATCTCCGCCTTTTTATCTCCGCTTTGGTCATGGAACATCCGCAGCATCTCCCTGAAAAAGTTCTCATCTCCACCACAATAATTCAGCCCTAATTCCACATTGATACCGGCCTGAATCAATCGGTCATAAGGAATTGCTGGCTTATCCGCAGGCGTTTCTGACAAAGCCGCTTCTTCCAAAACCTCTGTATATTGTGCAGAATCGGATACTATATCAGATTTTTCCGGCTTTTCTTCCACCGGGGCAGACTGCACATTGCTCTCAGCCGTATTATCCTCTTCTGATTCTTCACCATATTGTATAAGATGCTTTGGCAGTACCCTTCGCAGAACCCGCTCTAAAACGGTACGTTCAATTGGTTTAGGGACAAATTCCGTAAATCCCTCGCTGCGGAACATCTCCCTTGCACCACTGACAGTATTTGCAGTCAGTGCAATCACCGGAAGGTCCTGATAAACGCTGTTCTGGAGTCCGCGGATCTTTTTCAAAGTCTGCACACCGTCAAACCCTGGCATCATATGATCCAGAAAAACAATATCATAAGAAACACTGCTGCACCGCGCCACAGCTTCCCTTCCGCTTAAACAGGTGTCTACTTCAATGCCATAGCTCCCCAGTACGCCCTTGGCAACCAGCAGATTCATCTCTTCGTCATCCACTGCCAACGCTCTCACACCAATGCAGGTAAACGGTTTTTTGCCTGCGGCCTGAGCTTCTGCAAAACCGCGCCCCTCGAACTCACCATTGAGCAGGTTTGCAACAGAAAGTGCAGAAAACGGTTTATGTATCATAAGCAGATTGCTCTCACTGTCTAATGCAAATCCTTTGTCTGCAATCACAATAACCCGAAGTCTACTTGTCAGCTCTTCATAGTACTCCTGATTATTTTCATATTCCGACTGAGCAATGAACACATGAGTCAGCTGATGGGTGTTCTGCAGTTTAATCAATCCCTCAAAATTATGTGTCTGGTATCCTTTGACGCCAAGGCCTTCTACCAAATTCAGAATCAGCCCATCATAATACTCCCGAACCTCATCACAGCTGTATCTCTCCGGCCTGAAGTAGCACGCAATGCACAGCTGTTCCGGATGATTGAGTACAATACATGGTCTGTTATCCGCCATTCCCTGAGGAATTGCGATATGGGCGTGCATCCCTTGATGCTCCTTGCTTTCAAAGTGGACAAAACCGCCCATTGCATTCAGAAGTCCTCGGGCAATAGGCAGACCAAGCCCAAGTCCTCCCACAAAACGGCTGCTTCCGGAATCCGCCTGGTAAAAGTCGTCATACATCTGCATCATCTGGGAGTCTGTCATACCAATGCCTGTATCACGAATATCTATAAGCAAATTTACACCGTAGCTTTCTGTCCGGTATCCTATGCGGATATTTACACCGCCCTCTTCCGTAAATTTGATAGAGTTTTCCACTAAAATTTTTAATACGTGGGAAATTTTCTCCGCATCTCCAATAAGAACTGCCGGCATCCTTGGGTCAATGTCAAACACAATCTCCAAGTGCTGCCAGTTATTCTGCAACGCAGTCATTGTAATCACATCGTTCAGCACCGAAGTGATCATATATTCTTCTTTTGCCGGCGTCAGCGTTCCTTCCACAATCTCGGTATAGTCAAGCATATTGTTAATCTGACTTGACAAACGTTTCCCTGCCAGCTTAATGGACATCATATCTGCACGGATATCCGACGGAAGCTCCTTTCCCAACGCCACTTCACTGAGCCCGATAACCATATTAATCGGCGTGCGAAGTTCATGTGACACATTTGACAGAAAAACAGCGTTTTGCTTCCCCATCGTTTCCATTTCGGTAAATATATGGTCATACCATTTCCGTTGGACATTACGCTGTTTAATCCAGTATTTCGCCAGCGCCGCCCCACCAAAAGTCACAACAGCGCCAAGTCCCAGCCGAAAAATATCCTGAAATTCGGCATTATAAGAAATAGTATGAAGAATCAAAATATGGTACAGCAGCTCCAGCACATAGATAGCCTCAAGTACATACAGAATCCACTGCTTATTTATCATAAACAGCGCGAGAATGATAATACAGGCTACAGCAGGTATATCAAAAAGGCTGGTCGCATGTACGCCAAAGAAAAAAAACTCTAACAGAACCAATCCAGCGCAAAGATTTTCATAAAACACACTTGAACCAATCTTTGCAATATGTAAAAGCCATACGCTAAAGCAGGCAATTACCATCAAAGGAACTACCCATAGTTCCCACGCCATAATAATTGTGATCAGGCTTAACATTCCGCTGAATACTGTAGTAATGGCAGCCAACAGCAGATGCCTGTTTGTCTGCTCCCCTACTCTCATTTCTTCTCAAGCTCCTGTGCTACCCTTTTCATCAGCTCATGCGGCAAAAAAGGCTTTTTCAGATAATTCACCGCACCAAGCAAAAGCGCATTAACTACATCGTCTACCTCTCCTGATGCCGTCAGAAAAATTACAGGTACTTTTGCCGCAAACTCCTTCATACGCTCAAAAGTTTCCATTCCATTCATCATAGGCATATCAATATCCAAAAGAACCAGATCTACTTCCTGATTTTTCAGTATTTGCAGGGCCCGTACCCCTGAATCCGCCAGCAGCACATCATATTCTTCTTTCAAGATGAGTTTCGTCCTCATCAAATTCATATCGTCATCATCCACTACTAAAATGCGCTTCTGCATATGCAATTGCCTCCCTGATTTGTAATTAGGCCTCTCTCAACCCATATGATTTATTCTAATCGAAGAACACAAGAAAATCAAGTTCAATCAAAAAACCGTTTCATTTATTGAAATCCCATAATTTATCCCCTGAACCGGTTCAGGCACGCAAACATTTCCTGTGTCCTTGGCTTTGCAAGCCCACATGGAATATAGGTGCCGCAGAACGGTTCCCATCCTTTTTCTTCTAACAGTTCAAAAAGATGCCGCACGGTCTGCCTTGGCGTACGTTTACCGTCCATCTCCTGTTCCAAAGCATAACGGAGCAGGTAGGCAAGGGCAGTTGTCTGTTCCGCATCTGCAATCTGTTCCACATAGCGTAAATCTATCGTTTCTTTATCTAAAGAAAAAGAATCACGTCCAAATGTCTTGATTTTCATGCGCTCATGGCTGTTTTCATTCCCTTTGCGCTCCCTCCCATAATAGTCCCTGCCGCCTTTTTTTCTTTGTTTATAAGGAGGCAGGAAACGCTTATCAGCAGGAGTTTTAAAATCAGGAGCCGCCGTTCTTGGGGCAGGACGTTCTGCACAGAGTTTTTTCACAGGACCTGTAATATCCACCGGATGGTAGCAATCCATTTGGAGAATGGTATCTGCAACATAAAAGAAGGCACCGGAACTGCCTGCAACCAAAATCGTTGAAATTCCTTCTTTTTCATAGAGATCCCTGACACGTTCCAAAAACGGCGTAATTGGCTCTTTTTCCCTGCTGATAACCTGCTGCATAAAGTCATCACGCACCATAAAATTAGTGGCAGACGTATCTTCATCAATCAGGAACAGTTTAGAACCGGCCTCCATATTTTCTATCACGCCTGCTGCCTGCGAAGTGCTTCCGCTTGCATCCGGCGTAGAAAATGCTGATGTGTCTTTTTTGTTTGGCAGGTCATTGATAAACAAAGAAATATCCACGTTCCGGACAGACCGTCCATCCTCCGCACGGAGCTTGACAGCGGTATTGTCCGTCACTACATATTCTCGCCCATCTCCTGCAATATGATTGTAGACTCCATTCTGCAGTGCCTCCAGAAGAGTTGATTTGCCGTGGTAACCACCACCTACAATCAGCGCAATCCCTTGTGGTATTGCCATTCCGGAAATCTTCCCTCTATGCGGCAGAGAAAAGCTGCGCTCCATTGTGGCAGGAGAAGAAAACGGCACACTATCTTTCATCGGAACATCGGACACACCGCTTTTTCTTGGAAGAATGGCACCATTTGCCACAAAAGCCGCCAATTTTTCCTTTTTAAGAATTTCACGCAGCGCCTCTTGGTCCTCCGCCAAAAATACAGCGGCTTCTACTTTTTTCGCATCCAGCCTCCTGTAAAAAAAACTGTCCTCTACACAGCGTGGCAGGAAATCAAACAGAATTTTTTCAAGTTCTCCGGCATTGATAGTACGCCCAAACGCCGGAAACCCAACATGGAAGCGAGCCGTAATTTGGGTATCCGAAATTTCACAGGCACTCCGGTCCAATACTTCCTGCCCGCATCTGGCAGTGGATATCAGTCCGCTCTTTCCGGAACCTCTTGCTTTAAAATTATAGTCTTCCATCTTCGCGGCAAACTGCCTTGTCAGAAAATCTGCCAGGGCAATACGTGAACAGTCCCTTCTATAATATTCGCCGGGAAATCCAGCCGTTTTGTGCAAAACTTCCACGCGCAGACTGGATGGAGCCGCAAATGGGTCTCCCTGTACATGGTCAATGCACAGACAAAACCCTGTGAACTGATAGCTGCCCGCTAATGATTTGTAGGCAGGGTAGCCTTTATGGTCTATCGCGCGCAACGCTGTACGCAAGTCATTTGATGATTTCATGATATATCCTCCTGCATTACTCTTTTAACCTCTGCAATCAGCATTTCTCTAAGTATACATCAGCTATATCAGTTTCTGCAACTTAATTTGCCGGTTGAACTTTATGCTTTCACATGTTAAACTGTCAATGGCCACAGATACATTATTCCATGAGGAGAACCCACATGACAGAGACACCAGTACTACAATATAGAGAGCTGCACACCGACGAAATCACCAGAGAATTATTTCAAAGCTTCATCAGGCATCAGAACGTCACAAAGTGCTGGCGAAGGGAAAAAGGTGAATGGCTGATTAAGGACGACCCTTTTATTGATGACTGGACAGAGGCAGACTATCAGACTCTGGTCTCCTGTTTAAAAAATACCGCCTCCACCGGCGGCTTTGTCTATGCCGCTTTTTCCGATGGCAGCTTAAAAGGCTTTGTCTCTGTCGAACCGGACCTGTTTGGGGGAGAACACCGCTACCTTGATTTGTCCAGCATCCATATATCTGAGGATATGCGAAGATATGGCATTGGGAAGCAGCTGTTCCTTGCAGCCAGAACATGGGCAAAGGCAAAAGGCGCAAAAAAACTGTATATTTCCGCACATTCCGCCGTAGAAAGCCAAGCTTTTTATAAAGCAATGGGCTGCGTGGAAGCAGAGTACTACCATCAAAAACATGTTGAAGCAGAGCCTTATGACTGCCAGCTTGAGATACTGCTATAAAAATTGCTGCAAGAAGCAATTATGTTACAGTTTCTCATTCCGTTTCAGAAAGCGTTCCTTCTGTATATTTCCTCTCCATCTGATGCCGGAGTTTGCGGTGTTCCACACTGTCAAACAAAATGGAAAAATCATAGTCTTCCGGATACAGCTCGGCTGCTGCCACATGCAGTTTCAGACGCTTGTGGTTGGCCCATATCTTCCTGCCTTGAATCTGGATGCGCAGCATCCCTTTGTCGTCCGCCGTCTTACAGACAATGCCTATCTTCTTATCAGGATATATCATTACACTGTCCCCCAGCCGGAACTGCTTTGCTCGGGCAGAACCTTGTTTTTTCGGTTCTGTCTTTTTTACAATTTTGGAATGAGGCAGTTCTCCTTTTGCAGAAGACAGAGAAATGCTGTCACTGCACTCTGGTATCGGTAAATGTCTCTTGTAATCATCTCCATAAGCTGCCTTTGCTGCGTCTGTCAGCATATCATCCGACATTCCCAGCCGCTTTGCGATGGAAAATGCACAGCTTTCTCCCGATTCTCCAATAATCAGCTTGTAGAGGGGCGTAAGTGTCTCTTTGTCAAAATCCATCCGGGCATTTACGATTGCAGCATCTGAATCTGCATACTGCTTGACTTCCGGATAATGTGTCGTCACAAGGAACAGGCTTCCGCTCTTTTTTAGTTCTCTCAGTACGGCAACCGCAATTCCCATCCCCTCAGTTGGATCAGTCCCTGAACCAAGCTCGTCTAAAACCACAAGGCTCTCTTCACTCACATAGTCTAAAATCTGCAGGATGTTCTTTAAATGCGCAGAAAATGTAGAGAGGTTATCCTCCAGGTTCTGGCCGTCGCCAATATCACAGAGAATATTAGAATTCATGCAAATATCTGCTTCTTTGCATGGAACATGCAGACCACATTGTGCCATCAGGCAGCAAAGCGCAACTGTCTTTATCGTAACCGTTTTCCCACCGGTATTCGGCCCGGTAATCACAACTCCCCTGACATCATTGCCAACATCAAAAGAAATCGGTACACAGCGCTCCTTTGCCAGCAACGGATGCCTTGCTTCTGTCAGATGAATCTGATGGGACGTATTGATATGCGGTTTGATACCACCAAAATTTACGCTCAATTTTCCTTTGGAAAATGCAAAATCCAGCAGCTCTGTCGTCTTGATATTTTGTGCCATGCTGTCTTCCTTTTCCAAAAGCAGCGCTGTAAGTTCATAGCAGATACGCAGTTCCTCGTTCTCCTCTTCTATTTTAAGCATCTGCAGCTTATCATAATACTGGCTGATTGCAGCCGGTTCGATAAAAACCGTGCTTCCGGTAGCGGATTTGTCCATAACGCTTCCTGCAATCTGGCTGCGGTACTCTGCCTTCACCGGAACACACAGATGCCCATTCCGCATTACAACAAAGGAATCCGCCATATACTTTTTATTGCTATGGATCATCTGATTGATCTTTTCACGCATCTTGGCATCTTGCACCTCTAACTCCCTGCGAATGGAAAACAGCAAATTGCTCGCATGGTCATCTACCCTTCCGTTTCTTATCTGCTGGCTGATAAGTGCAGCAACATCTTTACAAGGGTCTAAATTTTCTTCATAATATGCAAGAGAAAAACCATAGTGTTTCCCACGGTTCAAATATTCTGCAAGCCGTCTGACCGCAGTAAATGCAGTTCCGATTGTCTCAAGCTGCTCCGCAGATAAATGGAACTCTTTTCTCGCAATATCCATAATCTGTGCAACATCCGTAAAGGAAGGGATTGGCGGCATGCCACACTTCTCCAACATATCGCGCGCCTCCGTTGTCTGCTTTTGCAGCAGAAGCAGCTCCGATTCATCAAGACAGGGTGTCGTTTCCATTATCTTCGTTTTTGTTGCCTGCATAAGTGCCAAATCGGACCACATATTTTTTATTTTATTGAACTCCAAAACAGTTTCTGTATGTTTTAACATTGTAGTTTGTTCCATGATAATTCCTTTCTCTAAAGATGATGTTAGGGTCAAAAGAGTGCTTTGCACTAACCGAACACAATATGTGGTTTTGCAAGTTTACTTGCAAAACCACATATTTGTGTCGGTTACGCCCCAAAGGGGCTTTTGACCCCAACATCATCCTATAAAACAAAAAACAGCATGACGCTCTTTTGTCATGCTGTAAAATATTTACTGTTTCAAACACATTACAAAAGGGAAAAATGGGCAGAATTATAGTGTCAAATAAAACTGCCGGACACTATTTAGTTCGCCGCTTTTCCCATTCTTACAATGCTCAACATACAAATTTCCTCTTTACTAATGTAAGCTTATTATAACAGATAACCATAAAGCTGTAAACAGCAAAACTTTAATCCAAGTACTTTTCCATCAAATAAAACGTCCCTTTCCGCCATTCCACCATTCCGGTCTTTTGATAGCCACAGCTAAGATATAAGGAAACCGCATAGGGATTATCAGAATAGACATCCAATCTAACTGCCTGTTTTCCTTCTGCCAATGCAAGCTTCTCGGCATAATATAGTGCCTGTTTTGCAATTCCTTTATGCTGAAATTCCGGATGTACGCATAGCCTATGGAGCACAGCAAACGGTTTTTCTGGTTCTCTCCATGCTCCACATGCATATTCTGCATCACACTCCTGATTTATCACAAACAGTACGGCTATCCGGCTGCGGACACAGCCGACAAACAGCTGGTTCTTCTGTATGTCCTCCCAAAAATCTTCCCTTGCCGGATATAACTCATCCCACTGCATAATTTTATTCTTTTCCAGTTCTACAATTGCCTCCTTTACAAGCAAAATAATTTCTGTTATGTCAGCAGGCAGCGCCTTTCTGTAGCTTAGTTCCATTGTTATTATCCCCGAAAATTTCTCTTTTATTAACGTAATATTTCATATTATACAAGAGCTGACATGAGTTATCAACCCTGACACTGCCATCACACACAAAGACATACACATACCAAAACTGGACTATTGCGCAAGCTCTCCGTTTTTCAGGCGGAACACCACATCCGCCTGTTTTGCAAGCTCCCCGGAATGGGTGACAATAATAACACATCTGTTCATTTGATGGGCGCATTCCTTTAATATGGAAGTAATTTCGGCAGCAGTATGCTCATCTAAATTTCCGGTCGGCTCATCGGCAAGAATCACATTTGCGTCAGAAGCCAACGCGCGTGCAATAGCTACTCTTTGCTGCTGTCCGCCTGACAGTTTTAATACATTGCGCCTGCTCTCCTCCTCCGTCAATCCGACCCGCTCTAAAATAGGCCAAGAAGAGAGCTTAGATGTCAGGGCCACATTTTCCCTTGGCGTAAGATAATCAATCAGATTATAGTTCTGAAATATAAAAGCTACATTTTTTCGCCTATGCACAGCTAGCCCTAATGCTTCAATGTCCTGTTCGTCAAAGAGAATCTTCCCACCAGAAGGGCTGTCCAATCCGCCAAGAAGAGAAAGCAGCGTTGTTTTGCCGCAGCCTGACGGACCAAGGATTGCATACATCTTTCCCATTTCAAATTGAACAGATATATTTTTTAAAACCGGCTTCTTTCCATCATAAGAATATGTGATATTGCTTGTTTCTATCATACGAATCCCCTTTCTTTTCCAACCATAGCGTCGGTATACAGATGCTAAGCTCAGAAGAATATATTTTATTCTTACACTTAACTCATTTTGCTAAAAATATCTCTTGGCTTCAGGCGGAATACCGTCCACGATGCAGCTAATGTTGCTGCTGCAATCAGCCCAATGCCAATCAGAAAGACAGGCGGCAGGTATGCCGCAGAAATTTCAATCTTCAGGCCTGCTGCGCTGCCTTCCAGAAGCTCTCCCACTTTTCCTATCCATGCCTTGCTGCCTAAAACAGAAACAGCAAATGCTGCAACGGATGTAATCCCTGTTTCTGCAAACAGCTGTCCTGCAATGCTTACTTTGCTCCGTCCAACTGCCAGATAAATCCCGATTTCTTTTTTCCGTCCTCGAATCCAAATCATAAGCAAAAGCACCAAAATAAGGAATCCGACAATAACAATAATCACAAGCATTGTATTTACCAAGCTGCCCAAAGTTTCCAAAGGTGTTTCTACTGTCTGGTACTCTTCTGTATCCATGCTTAATTTTAATGTCTTTCCCTTCAGTTCTGGAAGTTCTTTGACTTTATCATAAACATTTTGGATTTTTGTCGGATCGTTTATATAAATAGTGAGAGACTGATATTCCACACCGTTCTCATAATAGAGCTTATACATTTCAAAAAGCGTATTGTATGCCACAAAACCGCAGTTTGCCTGCAGCTGGTCAACCAACATCTCTCCCCCGGTAGCAGTTCCCTCTGTTCCATTAAAAATCCCTACAATTTCCATATCAATAAGAGGATTCCAACCTTCCGAATCCAAAAACTGGTCATAAATTGTCACAGTATCGCCAACGGAAAGATTATTGTAATCTGCCAGCTCCTTGGAAATCAAAATGGCATAACTGTCTTCCGGTTTGAGATGGCGGCCTTCTACCAAGCTGTACCTGCCGCTCTCAAAAGCAGAACACCGTTCTGAGGACAGGCATGCCGTAAAGGTTGAGTGATCCCCATATTTCGTAAATCCGAAATTCCAGCCTGATGGGAGATATTTAAAATTCACACCTGCATAATAAGCTGCCGCTGCATCTTCCACATTGTATCCTACTACGCCGTCTACTTTGGAAACAGCATCTATAATCGGAGAAGTGATATAATCTCCGCCATAAACATAGGTTGTAGTACCTCCATCCTGACCCTTAAATTTATAATTTCCTTCTGTCTCTATTTCTAAAAGCAGCCTGCCTCCGATTGCAGTCTGTACATCAGAGGCAGCATCCGCGGATGCATCCCGGATTGCCAGGCCAGCCAGCAAAAAAGCCGAAATAACCGTCATTACCAAAAATAAAATCAATGTTTTTCCCTTATGCCGGAGGCAATAAAGAAATGCTCTTTGCATAAAATTCATTATCCATATCCTCCTCTAGTTTGTTTCTGTTAATATTTCCTTTGGTTTCATCCTCCAGACAGGAAGAGATGAAAGCAGTACAGAACCGATAATCGCTGCAAGCTGACAGCCAAAAAGAAATATGACGTTTCCTGTTTTTATATTGATATAATTCTCCGGCACAGCAAAGCCGTCAAGCCCGGTCTGCAGAAATCTTTCATTCACAAGGTCATGCGGCATATCTGCAAACAGGTGTTTTCCAAGAAAATCACCTATACCAAAAGAAACCGCATAAGATAATGCAAATGCAGCGACTGCTACCGGCAAAACTTCCAAAAGAAATTGCATAACAACTTCTCGTTTTGGTATCCCCACTGCCAGCAGAATACCTGCCTCTGCCATACGCCCCTTGTTTCTTAACAGAAGCAGCAACGTAAGGATTGCCGCGCTTACCGCAGAAACACAGACAAAAAGAAGTTTCAGAAAATCCCCCAAGGACTGCAGGCTGTCTGAAACTTTAGAGTACTGCAAATCATTGGTGCGGATAAAATGGGTTTCCCAGTCAATTCCCGGAAGCTTTCGCACTTCTGAAATAATCTCTTCAAGGGAATCCGGGGTATTCACATAAAATCCGACCTCTCCTGTATAAACAGACGCCTCTCCCTCTTGCAATCCCACCAGCACATCCAGACTTGCAAACATGCGGTTTTCTCGTTTTTCTGCCGTAGGAGCCCTCCGCGTATCTGATGAAAGAACCTCATAAATCCCCACAACCGTCACTTCTGTTTTTGCTCTGCTGTGAGGCCAGCTATCCACATACTCACCGTCGGCAACTCCAAGCTCTGCAGACTCCAAAACTACCTTCGCCCCAACAGACAGACCGTTTTCTGCTGCAACCGCTGAACTAATTAAAATACAGCCTGTATCTGTTTTGGTAATATGCCTCCCTTCTGTCAAAGAAATCATCCCTTCTGCAAAATCCACGGCTAACGCAGAATAATTCAACGCCGTTATCTGCCCCATATTGTTTTCAGCCGTATCCTCTTCTCCGGGAACAAATGTAATCTGCCCGCTTTTTGCATATCCGTAATTGATAGGATTACAATATGCAATATTGCCGCACTCCAGTATCTGCATTATGTCCTCTTCTGTAATATGTATCTTTTGTTCTGCTACTGTCATTCCGCCAGTTCCATCGGTTATGACTTTCTTATTTGCCCTGATATAAAATGCCGCTCCCACAGACCCCCGAAGCTCCTCCACCAGCCGTCCCGATGCGTCCAAAATCGCAAAACAGGAAATAAGAAATGTTGATACAATTGTTATCAGCAAAAAAACACTCAGGGTTTTTCCCTTTTTCCGTGAAATATAGAAAAAAGCTCGTTTGGCAAAATTCATCTGATATGCCCCTCCTTTCAGGACATATCATACCTTCCTTCCATTAGGTTTTCGTTAGCTTTCGGTGAAGTTTCTATGAAACAAAAAGTTACTAGCAAAACAGAATATCCTTAATAGAAAAAAATAAAAACTGAAGAGATTTTTAAAAAATCGAACTGTTTACGGTTCGTTTTATAAAGTTCTATTATGTTATAATACAATATATAAGTTGTATTTGTTCCGGAGGTAATGATCGTGCAAAAAATAAAATGTTCAGAAGCCCTTGGATATCACCTAAAAATGCTTCGACTAGAGGCAGGTTTTGGGGTAACAGAGCTTGCAAAGTATATGCAACTATTAGGATGCGATACAACCCGAGAATGCTTGGTAAAAATTGAATCCGGAACACATAATGTATCAGTAGAACAACTTTGGGCATTCAAGAAAGCATTGCATGTATCATATGACAAAATTTTTGAATTTATGGAGGAAGAAAAATGACAGAACATATCATAGCTATCTTATATCATAAGATTCAAGATTCCGATTTCACTAACATGTATGGCATTAAAAAACCTATTGGAGGTGGTGGCCAAACCTATATACAGGCAGCAGGCTATACCCGAAAAGAGCTTGATGAAATGTTTATGGATGCAGATGACATCTTTGATACACCTGAATTTTGGGATAAAGAATCACTTTTTCCAAGAAAAAAATATACATTCAAAGCTAATGTAGTAGGTGACACAGCTATTGCAAATCTTGAACTTGCACCAAGAACTGGAAGAAAAGACTATCGCATATCAAGACAAAATCTAAAATATCGTCATCCTGCATGGCAACCACAAAACGGCTTTCCTGAGCCAAACCGTAATAACAGTGGCGAATACATCTACGAAAAAAATTATCCCACTATAATTGATAACCTCTACATCCTCATTATAAAAACATCTTGTGAAGACAACACTATAAAATATTATGCAACTTATATAGATTCTAATGAACTCCCTACTTCATGGCCATCCGGAGTAGGATTAGAAGATATTTTTTTGAAAAGTAAACGTCAAGGCATCATTTTTTATACAGAACAGTATCTGCGTTTTATCAACGACAAAAACACGCCTTTTGCCATTGGTTCCGCTGCAGACACTGAAATTGATAATGTTGTTTTGCCCACCAACTTCAATGAAATTTCTGACGATGCAATAGAGTATGCTGCTAAAGAATTTTCACTTACATTAGATGTTTCTAACGTGACTATTACCAAAGTGGAAACTCCACAATTGAAGAAAAAAAGAGCTCGCTCAGAAAAAATATCTATTCCAAAAGATATCAACTATGCAAGAAGACATAAAAATCTTAAGAAGATTGGCGATGCTGGTGAACTTTTGGCAATCGAAGTAGAGAGAAAAAGATTGATTGCAGAAGGAAGAAAGGATTTGGCAGACCGTATAGAACATGTAGCTCACACAATTGGAGACGGACTAGGTTTTGACATCTTATCTTTTGAGAAATTCGGAACAGACTACAGAGAAAAGTATATAGAGGTCAAATCAACTACTGGCGGGAAAAACAAGCCTTTTGATATAACAGCTA
>CAJTZB010000029.1:17023-19254 GCA_910583815.1 uncultured Lachnospiraceae bacterium | reverse complement strand
AAAATACTGATAATCATAACCGTGACACTGAAACGATCCAGTTCATTTTCTACATAATAGCCAAATCCCCGAATGGAGCTTTTTATCTTTTTTTCTATAAATAACGCTATCAGCAAAATCAGTACAATACGTGTAATAATGTCTGCCCATACATTCCGTCCAAAAAAGACAACGGAAACCTCAATGCCTCCAATAAGGAACACTGCCAGCAGATAAAATGTAAGTGCCAGTTTATACACCAAAAGAGAGAGGGGATCCCTGCTCATACAAAGCGCAAAAACCGCAAAACATACATACATCGCAAAAGCTACTGCTTTCACGCAGCTTTCCCAGTCAAGCATATACCAGACACATGCCAATGCAAGCAATATGAAGCCAAAGCATGTGTAACCGACTATCGTTCCTTTTCTCCTAAACCGTGGCTCGCTCATCAAGGAAAACAACAGAATTACCCCTGCAAGACTGACGGTAAACCGAATCAGCGCCACCCATACAGAACCACCTAGCATCTTCTTATGCCTCCCATTCTCTCAATCTCATATTCACACTTTGAAGGATGCTACGGTCTTATTCAAAAGTTCACTTAAGTGAAACAGCTCTTCTATCTGCTGCATGACCGCCGCTGAATTTCCATTGGAATGTCCGGCAGACTGCTCCATGCTCTGCATGGATTCTGCTATGTTCCCTATCAGTCCTGCAATTGTGGCAATGGCTTCATTGATTCCTTCCATGCTGGCACTCATCTCCTCGGAAGAAGCTCCCAAATCACTGGATATCTCATTATAAAAAGCAGCATCCTTCTGATACATCTTTGCAAGTTCTGTCATTCCTCTGTAATCTTCCATCACTTTTCCGTTCATAAACCCAAGCAGCTTTCCTGAACTTTCAGACAAAAAGGCAACATTATGCACCACGCTTTCTGTCACTTTTCGTATTTTGTCTACTGCCTGCTTAGAATCATCTGCCAACTGCCTGATTTCCTCTGCAACCACGGCAAAACCTTTTCCTGCTTCTCCTGCCCTTGCTGCTTCTATGGATGCGTTCAGTGCCAAAAGATTGGTCTGGGAACTGATTGCAAGTATCTCCTCTGTCAGAGTGTCGATTTCCTGCACACGTTTGCTGTCTGTAATTGCCCTCTCCAAATCCTCCTTTGTTTCCTGATAAAGTACAACCGCTTCTTTGGCAGAACGCTCCGAATTGTCATGCTGTTTCCCTGCACGCTCCATAATATTACCTGACTGTTCTGCTGCTTCTCCTGCTTTTCTTGCTACGTTTTCAATGGCGTCCCCAAGTTCACTGCCATTGCTGAATATGCCGTCTACAAGCTCTTTTGCCTGTGCAGCCTGCCCCATAACACATCCAGCCAATTCGGAAATGCCGGTAATTTCCTGGTTCAAAACTGTCATATTGGAAGATGTCTCTTCCGCAATGGCTCCAATCTTTTCTGCCTTTTGCTTTGTATTTAAGATAATCTCCCTTATTTGCTGCCTTACTTCGGCAGTTGCAGTTTTAATCTGTTCGGTTTCGTCTTTATATTCTTTTGGAATCGCTTTTTCAACAGAAACGTGCTCTGAAAAGTCTCCTGATGCAAACTGCTTTAACATCTGTATTGGTGCCAGCATCTTCCCAATCAGCCCTGCCATAAACAAAGCCACAAATACAATAATGACAAGTGCAATCACTGCTGCCACTGCAATCATCGCAACAAGAGAACGTGTGACATTGACCGTCGGCACTACGACCCCAAGCTTCCAGCTGCTTGCTTTGATTCCTGCAATTGCAAAATAACATGCCGTACCGTCATAATCAGCAAGCTTCTTTATTCCCCCCTCTGTTCCGTTTACCAAGCCTTCCAGTCCCGGCATAATGTCCGATGCCATTACTGCCGTATGTTCCGTAGGTTCATATGACTTGTTTCTATGTGCAACATATTGCCCGCTGCTGTCTGTCAGAAAGCCATATGCACCGTCTGCATAACGGATGCTCCCTGTCAGGTCCGTTACTGTGCCAAGTGTCACATCCAAACCAATGACTCCCTCTAATTCCCCATTTATGTAGACAGGCGCTGCAATCGTTGTACACATTTGCTCGGTCATAACATCCCAGTAAGGATCTGTCACTACAATTGCTTGTTTCTCTGCAGCCTGCTTATACCAGCCACGTTCCGTCGGATCATAGCCTTCCGGAATGCTTGCTTCCCGGTTTGACTGAATAAATCTGCTGTCCTTCGC
>CAJTZB010000029.1:0-17013 GCA_910583815.1 uncultured Lachnospiraceae bacterium | reverse complement strand
CCCAAAATACAGATTCAGTATTTCTGTTCTGCCAGCTGCATGAGTATCCACAACAGACTGGACAAATTCTGTTTTTGTTTCTTTGCCTGCCGCTATGCTGTCTGTTGCTCCGTCTACAAGCATTTTTTCATTTTCAATCCATGTGTTGATTTCCTCTGCATATTTATCTGCATTCAGCTGCAGAGCCTGTGTCTGGTCTCTGACCATCCGATTTCCGGCAACCGCAGCCACACCTGCTGTAGTCAGCAAAACACTGACTATCACAATGCCTATAACGCTTATTGTAAGCTTTCCTTTAATTGTTTTTAACAAACCTGCACCTCCCAAAAACTGAATTTCGTACGCAAAAAATTATACGCAAAAAAGCGGGCAAAAGTCATAAACAGCGAAATCAACAAGCTTTAACGCAAAAATAGCAACCATAACTTCCATTAATTTTCATGTGGCCATATTGCTCATTTTCTTATACAGCAAAAAGGCAGATGAGGTATTCCCATCTGCCTTTTTATCAGCTATAATATTTTATTATTCCTGCGCCGGCTCCTCTTGCTTTACCGGGAGCTTTGGCAGGTAGTGGTAATAGTCTAAATCAATAATGTCTTTAGAAACTGCAAAGCGGTTTTTTACAATCTGTCTCATCGCTGCAACATAATCTTCCGTAACCTCTTCATCTGTCAGATAAGTTATTTTCTTCGTCCTGCTGTCATACATGATTTTATCAGTAATAAAGCTCTTATTTTTAAATATCACAAGACCTTCGGAATCTGATAATATATCCTTTCCCATGTATAGCCTGGAGTCATATTCCAGTCCGAACAGATTGGCAAGCGTCGGCACAATATCAAGTGCAGAACAGTATTTGTTTACTTCCACCGGCTCTTTCATTGACGCCGACCAGAGAATCAGTGTGCTTTTATACAGTTCAAAATTCTCTTCCACTTCATGTCCGGCAAGCTCATCAATATATTTCTTTTCAAGTCCATATGGATAGTGGTCGGTTGCAAGCGCTATCACCGTACGCTCTGCGACTCCTGCCTCCTCTAACTGCTCTATCAGGTAGGCCAGCGCCTTTTCCAGCTCATAGTTGCAGGCAATATAAGCTTTTGCCACGTCAGAATACGGCAGATCGTCCACATACTTCCGATTGTTATATGCCATGCGGTTATCGTGGAACGTGTACTCCAGATGTCCACTGACCGTCATATAATAAATATGAAACGGCTCATTCCCAATATACTCCGGAACCGTCAGCTCCATCATCTCCAAATCCGACTCCGGCCAAGTATATTTGCCGTTTACTTTTGACATTCCAATACCTTTGCGCCCTTTGTAATTATAGCCCATGTTTGGATGCGTCTCATCACGGTCATAGTAGGTATCGCTGTGGTTGTGGTATGCGTTTGTAAGATAACCAAGCTCGCCAAACATATGCCCAAAGCAGAAGCGCATATCATGCCCAATCATACGGCGCAAACTGTAAGTTTTATCCGGCAAAAGCCCTGTACAGTTGATAAATTCCCCATCAATCGTACTGGTTCCCCAAATCGGAGAATAATAATTATTGAACACAAACCCTGTTTCTGCAAGTTTCTTCAGTGTTGGTGTCAGTCCATCTACAATCGCATATGGCGAAAAACCTTCTGCTGTAATGTAAATCAGGTTATATCCCTCAAACATTCCAGTATACTCATTTTTGCGAGTATATTCTTCGTTCGCAAAATACTCATGCAATGTCTTGATTTTCTTATTTGTCTCTGCCGCAGCCAATGATGCAAAATCATAGTCCTGCACATTTGGAGATGTATCAATCGGAGTCGGGGTCGGAGACGGCGAAGGTGCCGGCGTCAATGTAAGCATTGGCGTAATTGATTCTTCTGGTACATCCGTCGGCATCACGGACGGCTCCGGTGTTGCGGCCGATGGTTCCGGTGTCCTTGTAATAATTACAATATCTTCTCCTGCTTCTGCCCTCTCTTCTCCCGGTCCAAGGCCTTTGATGTCCTTTCCAACGGTAATAAACAGCCCAAGACGCTCTACTCCAAATTCTTCTACCCACTCGTTTTTATATAAGTCATATGGAGAAAACTCGTCTGTCCCTCCCTGAATCAAAAGCAGATAAAATCCCCCATACAAAGCACATGCTGAACCGGCAAATGCCAGCGAATGTTTCCAATTCTCTCGCTCAAAGCCAAACAGCCAGACGGAAGAAAGCACAACAAGCACAAGAGGCAAAAGCAACAAAAGCAGATACCCCAGATTTGCCACAATTGCGTTAAAAATCTGGTTTCTGAACTGCAACACATCCCCTCCGACTGCAAACATAGACGCAAACGAAAAGAACACACGGAACACATATTGATAAATCAATTGTATGGCAAAATAAATCCAGACGGCTGCTACAAATACATAAAACAAAACACGGTTTACGACAGACGGAAACAGGCCTGTTACAAAATAAAGACACAGTCCGATAAATGCAGCGAAATAAGCCAAATAGACAACCGAATCTGACGACCTCGGAAAAACAATCCAGTGGAAAATAAGTTCCAAAATAACCGGATATAATATACAGGCAATCAGCCGATTCCATTTTTTATTGTAGTGAAACTGCTTTTGTAGTTCCATATTCTCTTCTTCCTTTTGCTTTCCAAAATTTATTTCTCTTTCCTCATTCTAAGGCAAAGTCCGTTTTTCTTATAATCAATCTCTGCATATGCGCCATTTATGATTGTCATATACGGCGGCTTATGTCCAATATCTGCACCGGTCACAATCGGGACATCAAGGCAGCCAAGCGCCTCCATTACGGCCTCTTCATAAGTCGTTTCCGTGTTGTTCTCAAAAAATGCCGGACGCCCAAACACAAAGCCGCTTGCATTCCGAAACCATCCGGCTTCCCTTAAATGCCAAAGCACAACCGGAAGCCGCTCTCTGCTAAGTGCAAAGCTTTCCAGATACCAAAGAATACCGTCTTCTTTGTACCGTTGTGCAAACCCTTTGGCATCTTCATATGGAGTGCCGACTAAATCAACAAGCACATCCAAACAGCCGCCAAGCAGCCTTCCCTCCATATGCAGGCACTCTTCCCCACGTGCCGCCTTCAGTTTGACCGGCTCGGTTGTTTCATATGGTTCATATCCGGTTACTCTGTCCAAAAAACCATCCTGATAGTATTCATAATTTTTCTGGATTATTTGATTTCCTTTGAGCAATTCTATATTGTTTTCAAGACATCCATGCCAAGGCCGCATCCCAAAGTCACCATAGTTTGCCCCATACACCGTAGCCATATCGCACTTCGTTGTAACGGAAAACAGCAGACCGGTTGGATCGGAATATCCCTGATACCATTTGGGATTGCGCTCTATTTCCTTATAATCTACATAAGGAAGCATTTCCGCAAGATAGTCTCCCCCTTTGGCAAGCAGAACCATCCTGATATGTTCTGCCGTCACAAGCGAATGCAGCTGCTGCCACCGTTCTTTCGCTGCAGAACTCCTGCCATCTATATCAGTGCGTACGTTTTCCGTTTCCGTTACTGGAAAGCCACAGGCTGTAAGCTGTGCTGCCGCACTGTCTGCACGGACTTTATTCACTTCATCATCAGAAAACCCGGCGGAACACGCGGTAATTCCGATGCCGTCGCCTTTCTTTAAAAAATCTGGAAATTTCATACTATTTTGTCCTTTCTTCCGACACTTCTCTACTAACGTTCAGTGTATCATATATCTCAATATTATCAATAGAAGAATTTCCGCAACATACTTAAATTTTTCTTAACAAATAGTATTTCCTTATATATGCCTCTTTTTTTCAGCCTCTTTTATCCAATGGCACTGCCTTTTGGGAAAGCCTAATCAAGCTTGCCCAGCTTGCAGTTGCAATTTTTTAACTTTTTCCCACTTCCGCATCGGCACAGCTTATTTCTGTCAGCACCTTTCCCCATACAATCCTCCTCTAAAACAGCAAAAGAGAGCAGCCTGTGTTCACTGCCCTCTCTTTCTATCGCGCTGGTTTATAACGCTACCATTTCCTCTTTTACTTTTCTTCCAACAGAATATATTTCACAGCTCCCCAGTCAATTACAGGAACATTTTTCTGGGTAACAGAAGCGGTCTGCTTCTTTTTCTGCTGAATTTTAATTATGCTTAAGAGCAGGCTGCCTGCTGCCAATGCAAAACAGATTCCTCCTAAAATAAGAGCAATCATCATGCGGTTCGCCACTTCGGTAAAGAAATAGCATCCTGCACCAAGGATAAGTCCAACAACGACAAATGCAATCGGTGTAATGAACATTCCGTCTTTTAGGCCGCTGACTGCCCAAGACTGAGGCTTATGGCAATGAGGGCATTCGTCCTTAAAAGATTTGGAGTAGATTTGTTTTTCTGTAACATTGCGGTAAGTCTCCTTGACTTCCTTCACAAGATATGTATGAGCCAGCTCATTTAATTTCTTCTGCTGCTTTTCATTCAGCGTTTTGAAATTACTGTTGACTGTCGCTTCCACGCCGGAAACCGTTGCCTTCAATGGCCCGCTGTCTTTCATGCACTGCTCGCAGCAAAAAGAATATGGTACATCAACGCTCTCTGTTTTTGTGTGTTTGTAATAACTGCTCATGTAAAACTCTCCTTCTGTAACTTTATATTCAAATTAATATTAGCACTGATATAGGAATTCGGCAAGCTATAGTTTCATATGGCAAACTGCCTGCCTTACCCCCGGCATAATTCCTGAATCCTCTTCATTGCCTCCACGGAATTCTCATAGGTTCCAAATGCAGTCAGCCGGAAATAGCCCTCGCCGCTTGGCCCGAAGCCGGAACCAGGCGTACCGACGATATGTGCCGTCTCTAATAAATAGTCAAAGAATTCCCATGAAGTCATATGCTCTGGTGTCTTAAGCCAGATATAAGGAGCATTGATGCCGCCGGATACGCTGTAGCCTGCCGCCGTAAGACCTTCACGGATTACTTTTGCATTGTTCATATAGTACGCAATCTGTTCCTTTGTCTGTTTCTGTCCTTCTGATGTATACACTGCTTCACCGGCTCTCTGAATCACGTATGGCGCGCCGTTGAATTTTGTGCCGTGACGTCTTGCCCATAAACTGTTAAGCGACACGCCATCAAAAGCCAGCTCCTTCGGAATCACTGTAAAGCCAAGACGGTTTCCGGTAAATCCGGCATTTTTGGAAAAGCTGCGAAGCTCAATCGCACAGGTTTTTGCACCGTCACATTCATAAATTGTATGTGCTACATCTTCTTCCGAAACATATGCTTCATAAGCTGCATCATAAATGATGACTGCCCTGTTTGCATTTGCATAGTCTACCCACTTCTGAAGCTCTGTCTTCGGAATCGTAGCTCCTGTCGGATTGTTTGGGAAACATAAATAAATAATGTCCGGTGTCTCTTTTGGAAGTTCTGGAGCAAAATCAGTTTCCGCAGTACATGGCATATAAATCACATTTCCAAAACGCTGTGCTGCTTCCTCATATTCTCCAGTCCTGCCTGCCATAACATTAGTATCCACGTATACCGGGTAGACCGGGTCGCAGACTGCAATCTTATTATCTGTTGCAAAAATATCGCCGATATTGCCGGAATCGCTCTTTGCTCCGTCACTGATAAATATTTCATCTAATGCAATGGAAACGCCCCTTTTTTTATAGTCATGCTCTGCGATCGCGCTTCTTAAGAATTCATAGCCCAAATCCGGGGCATAACCGTGGAACGTCTCTTTTGCGCCCATTTCATCTGTTGCCTTGTGCATTGCCGCAATCACCGCCGGCGCTAAAGGCAGCGTCACATCTCCAATGCCAAGACGGATAATATTTGCCTCCGGATGCTCTGCCGTGTATGCATTTACTTTTTTGGCAATCGTAGAAAACAAATAGCTTCCCGGCAATTTTAAATAGTTTTCATTTACTTTAAACATATTCTCTCTCCTTCGTCTTCTATCTTTATAAGAACGCTGTTACAGCTCTCCGTCAAATACTTTAACCGCGGGCCCTGTCATAAAAATATGTCCGCTCTCCCTGTCATAACGGATTCTTAAGCTTCCGCCAAGCAGCTGTACCGTTACCTCATCTTCTGTTTTTCCATTTAGAATACAGGCATAGGCACTTGCACAGGCTCCCGTGCCGCAGGCAAGCGTTTCCCCGCTTCCGCGCTCCCAGACACGCATATGAATTGTATTCCTGTCAACTACTTGAACAAATTCCGTATTGGTGCGCTCCGGGAACCATGCATGATGCTCAAATTCCGGTCCGATACTCTCAAGATCAAGTGACTGTGTATCAGGAACGAATGTGACCGCATGCGGATTTCCCATCGAGACACAGGTAATTTCATATTCCTTTCCCAAAACGGCAAGCGGCTTTGCAATGACCGCCTCTCCCTCTGCAAGTACCGGAATCTGCTTTGGCTCAGTCACCGGCACTCCCATATCTACAGTAACTGCCGAAACCATTCCGTTTTCCACTGACAGCTTTAATGTCTTGACCCCTGCAAGCGTTTCTACTGTCACCTGTTCCTTATCCGTCAGGCCATAGTCATACACATATTTTGCTACGCAGCGGATGCCGTTTCCGCACATCTGCGCCTCAGAACCATCTGCGTTATACATATGCATGCAAAAATCCGCCGCCTCAGATGGACCGATTAAAATCAGGCCGTCCGAACCGACGCCAAAGTGCCTGTCGCTTACCTTTATGGCAAGCTCCCCCGGATGTTCTATTATCTCTTCTAAACAGTTTACATATACATAATCATTGCCACAGCCATGCATTTTCGTGAATTTCATAAGTCCCTCCCAGTCTGCGTGCAGCATCCAAGCATAGACGTCTATGCACAGATACCATCTTCTATTTTATAGCACACTGACACAAAAAAGTAAACCCTGACGCACAATTTGCCATATACTGCGCACGAATTATCATGAAAGCTCTGACATTAGAAATTCATTCATTAATACAAGCAATAAACTTATTTTTTGCATTGATGATATATTGTTCATCTATATCTTCATATGATTCTTCATCTATCAGCTTTAATTCATATTCATCTATGAAATCCATAACTTTTTCCGCACTTTCGCCAGACATTCCAATTAAAATACCTTTTATTTCTTTGCCAGTCATCTTTTCTAATGCTTTTTTCATCTTTACACTAGATAATAAACTTTCTAATGGTATGTCCGTATTTATTGAAAATGGCTCTTTCTCTAAATACTTTTTCTTTATCTCTGCTATAGTATCAGTATCATTTTTTACAATTCCTTTTATCTCTTCCATAAACTTATCTCTGTTATTTTCTTCCAAAATAGAAGCCAATAATTCTATCAAATAATTTATATTTTGTCCATCAAAGATACACATAAGACCGCTTACAATTAATTTATGTATGCTTTCCTCTTTAAAATCTTTTCTATAATTCTGCAGAATCTCGTATGCCTGACTAATATGAATATTTTTATGCAATAAATCAAACATTTTATCTGCCATCCACTTCAGTTCTTCAAACTTAAAATCAAATTCACGAAGAGCTAAAAGTCCTTGTTGTTGCGATACCTTGTATGCTCTAATAAGCACAACTGCAATATTAACTTCTTTCCCCATACTCCAATCCTCCATTTAAAATACCGACTCCCTTATATAATTTTAATCTTATTTTTTATCTCATTCTATAACAGAAAATATCATATCTTTCCTTAACTGTCAATTACAACAAAAATTGAGGCATAGGAATCAATTTTAAAAAAGAGAAAATACCGTCACTTGACAAAAACTGCACTAACAACTATCTTCCCGGTTGAATCCAGAGTGAGAAATATCAACTTTCGCTTCCTTGCAGCTTTTCTCTTTTTTCCCTATAATATCCTTAGTCAAGACATGGCGCAGAAAAGCAACGCAGAATGGAGGATTAAGATGATTGATCGGGAGCAGATAGGAATCAGGATAGCAACCCTGCGTAAAAAAGCAGGTTTATCACAGCAGGCACTGGCAGATAAGCTAGGGGTCAGCGCCCAAGCGGTCAGCAAATGGGAAGGCGGAAAAAATCTGCCGGACATTGACATGTTCTGTGAGCTGGCGTGGCTTTTTCATATGACCATAGACAGCATCGTGGAAGGGGATTTGCTGTTTGCACAAAAAAGTATCCAGAAAGAACTCCCCGCCGGTGTGGAAGCACTCTTTCCCGATGCCGAAAGGCGCAGGCTATTGCATAGCCTTGCCACCTACTGCACCGACACAGAGCTTGGAAACATTGCGAGAGACCTGTCCAGAGGGAATCTGGAACTGTCGGTTCAGGCAGGTGTTGTGAGAACGGAGGAAGGAACATTTCGGGATGAGAAAAAGGTCTCCATTCCCATCAGTATAGTCGGGGAAAACACGCTACGAGAGACAACACCATATTTTGCAAAGGCTCTGGGGGAAATGATGGGCAATACAGAGCCGGGGCTGCGGCGGGTGGCTGAACTGATATGCTGCCCGGAATGCGGAGAAAAGTTAGTGATTGAAAATGGGAACGGAACTGTAATCTCTTTTTCCTGCAAGAATGGGCATCACTATCATGTGACAGATGGTGTCGTATATTTTGGTTCCCACGAGATTCCCGGAGAACTCTGGTCGCTGTATATGAAAAATTATCAGGATTACCTCAAAGAACAGCGCCATCCGGGAAATCCGCGCTATCAGATGGGGACGGTTCCCTGCAGCGAAGTACGCTGGCAGGCTGTGAAAAAGTTTCGCCCGCGAGTCATCCTCGACATTGCCTGTGGCACCTGCAATGGCCTGAAATACGACCTGCAGCGCATCAACTGGCCTTGTCTGGTAATCATGACGGATGTCTCTCACCGCATTCTCAAATATAACAGGAGATATTTTACCGAAGAGATGTTGAACCCTTATGTGGACATTGCCTGTCTGGCATGCGACTGCGCCCATCTGCCCATCCGGGACGGCTGTATCGATATGGTGGTCTCCAATGCCGGGTTCGAGAGCATGCAGTCCAAAATGATGGAGGGTTTCCATGAAGCATACCGGGTGCTGAAGCAGGGAGGCCATGCTGTATATAATATCAGCATTGTCGGAAACCATAATTCAGAGAATACGAAAAAATGGGAACATCTATACTATTCCCTAAATGAAAGCTATTCTTTGCACGAAAAGCTTTTTGACATAAAGGAGTGGGAAGCTGTATGCAGGGAGACAGGCTATTCTTCCACGGAAACGAAAGAAATCTATGGGGAGCTGCCTGCGCCTAAGACGGATACTTTTCCGTTTGAAAATGAGATTTTGCAGTGGATGGGAGAGTATCTGTGCATATCTGAAAAATAATCTGCCAGAGGAGCATTAAAACTGCTCCTCCTTGATTTTTGGTTCCAATGCACTTAACATCACTGTCAGATTCCCATTGCGGCAGCGGATTGCATCCATCAGTTCTTTTTCCTTCCCTCTTACTTTCAGCACAATACGATAGGTCAGTTCATACAACGTTCCCATATCCGTTGTTTTGATTTTAAACAGCTCTGCTTTTGTCGTGTATTCTTCAAACAGGTCGTCAAATACGCCGACATAATCCATATCCTCCGGAATCAGAAGCCTCAGCTGCCTGTATTCCGTATGAAGTACCTTACTGCCAAGCTTATGTACAGTCAAAATAACAGCTGCCAGTGTTACTGTAATAGCAAAGGAAAGCGTCAGGTACCCAAGTCCTGCCGAAAGCCCTGCCGCCATCGCCAGAAAAACAAGCGAAATATCTTTGCTCTCGCCCGGCGCACTGCGGAAGCGCACAAGCTGAAATACGCCTGCAATCGAAAACGCCCTCGCTACATTGCTTCCAATCAAAATAATAACTACAGCTACAATTGCAGGAAGCATCACAAGGCTTAAGAAAAAACCGTTGCTGCGGCTCTCTTTTTTGGTCACTGCCGCATAAACCCCGCTAATGATAAGGCCAAGCACGACAGCAAACAGCATGCAAACCACGGTCTCTTTTATTGTAATGCTGGTATCTGCTGAAATTCCAAATAACTGCTCTATTATATTTCCCATTTTTATGTAAATTCCTCTCTGTTTTTATCTTATAACATCAACACTGCACTGCCGTAATATACCTCATATACTCTGTCCCATACTTTGAAAAAGATACCGGATAAATCTGTAGTTCAGAAAGCAGCTCTGTCATAAACATAGGCATCGCATGCTCAATTTTTATCTCCATAATCCACTTATCTTCCGGAAGAAGTTTGTCACCATATACTCCATAGTGAAGTCCTAAGTCATATCTTCTGGTTGTAATGTTACGGTCGAAGGTGACGCGGAATTCCCTGTTTTCCTTCCCAAACATTGCACGGCGGTCATAAGATAAGAAAAGCTTCGGCACAAGCGGCATCCGGCGCGTCATATAATCTATTTCATTGAATACCTGCTGATTCATAAATGGCTCTGATACCGGCCGTTCCCCTGTTTCCAGATACGCGTAGGCATCTCTTAAATAAATTTTGGTCCTCCGCTTATTGACCAGCTTCCGGTACTTCTTTTTGATTTCAAGAAATACCTTATCCGTCAGTTCTGCCTTTCCATAACTTCTAAGACGCAGCTTTTCCTTATACACCCTGCCGTCTCTCTTTGCATCTACAGAGGAACGAATCAACTGATTATCCGGCGTATCATAATAGATGTTGCAAATCGTATAAAACTCTCCGTTTTCGCTGTGTTCGTCTGCCTGCATATGCTCAGACAGACAGCCTTGCAGCTTTTGATACACTTCATCGCTGATCATAAATTTCCGTTCATATCGGTTAAAGACTTCAATTGCCATACACTGTTCTGCTCCCTTCAAAATCCTGTCCTTATTGTAATTGGAAAATGTGTGTAGTCTGTGTACAAGAAACGGAAAGTTTGTGAAACACTCTGCAAACGCTTATATAGAAAAACTAGTTGATAATCTGCAAAAATTTGCTATAATAAAGGAACACCAATAAAAACAGACAAGTCACTACACTATTAAATGGGGAAAACAATTATGCGATTAAAAGAATGGTCTTATTTAGGAAATTATGATTTCTTCACCAATAAATTGCAGTTACTGGCAACAAATGATTTGCTTCCTGAAAAATGGAGCTATGCGGGCAAAAACGATTTTGGAATATTAAAAAGTTATCTATACTTTACTTTTGAAAAATTATGGAAAGAACGCAATATAGTTTCTGATGACGATAAGCAGAAATACATTTATATGGACGAAAAAATTGCATGCTTTAATACAGGTTTATATGATAAAACATGGCAGCCTATATATTTTTACTGTATAAGCAATCCTATAGAAGGATTTCAGAAATGGAGATTTACTGCATTTTATAATAGTTATACTATTAAATATACAGATATTCCAAATACAGCAGTATTAAATTTACAAAGAGCAAACTATTTCGATGATCCAAGCGCACTAATATATGACATAAACCTAAATATAATTCCTCAATGGGATCATATTCTATATGATGAAGAAAACTTTTTAAGAATACCTGTGCAATTACGCGCCAATGGTAAAGAATTTTGCCAAAATTTAATCGATGGAGCCATTGCTTCAGTAAAAAAACGAATCGAGGCAAATTACAAAACCGTTGTTCCTCAACTGTATAATGATAAAATCCAATTATTGGCCCCTTTATATTTGACAAATCCAGATAAGCCAGATCTAGCTTTGGTTCTGTCTTTGAGTGATGATAGGACAGTTTACTATGGTCATACATGCCTTACCACAGAAATGGCTTATAACAATGCAAGGCTTATTGCTCGCCCAGATAGTTATTGGCTTCAGCCTTAAATATTAGTTGACATTTTTCTGAAAAATGGATATACTATATGCGATAGATAAGTTTGCAATATGATCATATGTTAGTTAGCAGATAGGGTTGTTGATTGTTAGTGTTTGCAATATTTGTTGTTTAAAGGGCAATAATCCAATTGGATTATTGCCCTTTAATTTATCTAAAACAGCAAAAAGCATATTTTTTCCGTGCTTTTTGCTGTTTTTCTATTTACTTCAATATTATTAACTCAGGCGCTTTAACAGTTCTTCCCTCTGCGCTTCAAAACCCGGCTTTCCAAGCAATGCAAACATATTCTTTTTGTAGCTCTCTACGCCCGGCTGGTCAAACGGATTTACCCCTAACAGATAACCGCTGATACCACAGGCAAACTCAAAGAAGTAGAACAGCTGGCCCAAGGAAAACTCGTCCTGTGCCGGAACGACTACTTTCAGGTTCGGAACGTCGCCGTCCGTATGCGCAAGCATTGTCCCCTTCATTGCACTCTTGTTGATAAAATCTACCGTCTTTCCTGCCAAATAGTTGAGTCCGTCAAGGTCCACCTCTTCCTCTTCCAAAACAATCTCCCTTGTCGGAGTTTCCAGTTCCATAACCGTTTCAAACATAGTCCTCTGGCCATCCTGAATAAACTGGCCCATAGAATGCAGGTCTGTAGTCAGGTCTACGGCCGCTGGGAAAATACCACGCCTGTCCTTGCCTTCGCTTTCACCATAAAGCTGCTTCCACCACTCATTGACAAAATGAAACGCCGGTTCATAGTTTGCAAGGATTTCGATGGATTTACCCTTTCTTAACAAAAGATTCCGAACTGCCGCATAGAGCAAAGAAGGGTTTTCCAAATATGGTTTTTCCAGACACACGGTTCTCATATCTGCTGCACCTTCCAACAACGCTTTTACATCAGCGCCGCTGACCGCAATCGGAAGCAGGCCAACCGCAGTCAATACAGAAAACCTTCCGCCAACATCATCAGGGACAACAAAGCTTTCATAACCTTCTGCAGTTGCAAGGTTCTTTAAAGCACCTCTTGCCTTGTCTGTTGTAGCATAGATTCTCTTTGCTGCCGCTTCTTTTCCATACTTTTGAATCAACAGCTTTTTAAAGACACGGAACGCAATTGCAGGCTCTGTTGTCGTACCGGATTTGCTGATAATATTGATTGAGAAATCGCGGTCGCCAATCACCTCAATCAGATGGCTGATATAAGTGCTGCTGATGTTATTGCCGACAAAGTAAATTTCCGGTGTCTTGCGGATTTCCTTAGAAACGCTGTTATAAAAACTGTGGCGCAGAAATTCAATTGCCGCCCTTGCCCCAAGATAAGAACCACCAATGCCAATTACCAAAAGCACCTCTGAATCCTTTTTAATGCGCTCGGCTGCCTTTTCAATACGGACAAGCTCCTCTTTGTCATAATTGACCGGAAGATCAATCCAGCCCAAAAAGTCATTTCCTGCTCCTGTTCCGTTTACCAGCTCGTCCTTCGCTAAAAGAACTGCTTTTTCCAAACGCTTTACTTCCTCTTCTTTTACGAATTTCTCCGCAGTGGAATAATGGAAGGCTACTCTTTTATTCCCCATTTCTATACTCCTTTCCAATATTGACATAGCGCAAATCCAAAGCTGAAACTATATTATTTTCAGCCTTTTCTGCCATTTCTAACCACTGTCATTTTATCAAAGAATACAAAACTATTCAAGAAAAAACTAGCAATGTATCAAAAAATCCTTCAAAAGCTCATTGACCTGCTCCTGCTCACTTTCCTCCCGCTCTTTCTTTGGCGGCTCCTTCTCGGCTTCTGTTCTCTCTATCTGTTCTGACTGCATCTCCTGTTCTTCCTGCTCCGCTGCGGCTGCCGCTTCTGCCTCTCTCTTTCTGCGTTCTTCTACTTCTCTCTTTAACAGTTCTGCTTCCTGACGGATTCTGCTCTGCCCTTCCATACTCCTGCCCGCCCGATATACTGGCGGCACTTCTCCGCCAAGACGCTTCCGCAGCTTTTCTTCTCGTTTCTGAAGCCGCTCCTGCTCCTTGCGTACTTTCTTTTCCACTTTTGCAGCATACGCTTCTTGTTTTTTGCTTTTACGTGCCGAAAAGCTCTCTGCCTTAGATTCCTGTTTCGCCTGTTTCCTCTGCTTCCGGTACTCCTTTTCATCAGCAATCTGAAGTTCTGCTTCCAACGCTGCCTTTGACGGCTTCGCATCCCTCTCACACTTGCCCCATACCTTGTACTCGTGTTCCAAGCGTATCTTTAGATAATTTTCCAGATAATCGCACAGACCGTCACGGATTGCTCCTGTTCTTCCTTCTATCATACAGAATCCATCCACAAAAATAAGGAGGGTGCTTGTCCAAATACCATGAAACATTGTAAGCAGCACGGTGGACACTTCCGCATCCTGTATGATGTTTGCAAATGCAGCAACCGCCCCAAGCAGCAGGCAAAGCCCGACAAACTGCGTATGTAATCCATTCCATACCGTAAGAGAAATCCCAAACAGCTTTCGTTCTGCTAAAAACCTGCCGACAAAAAAATCGACATTCTCAACACCAAGCATTGCCTGATAGCGCAAAAGAAACTGTTCTTTTAATGCCGCTGCTGTCTTGTTTTTACTGCGCCGCATGGAACGCAAAGCATGAAGCAGGTTCCTATAATAGCCTGCCAGAACCATTCTTGCAGCACAGCCGACGCCACAAATTCCTATCAATGTGTAAAAAACAATATTTTCCATAAAAACACCCTTGCCTTTCCCTTATTCTGCCTTTTATCATACCTTCTTTGTGATAAGAAGCCTGTCGAAGCAAAGAGAATACTCCTCGCATTTCGTCCGTCCTTATGGGTGTTTTTCTTTCATATTATCTCAAATTTCTTTCTCCACGAATTTTTTTTCGCAGCAAAAGAAAAGAAACCGACAGCAAACGCATGATTTTTCTGTCGATTTCTATAAATTTTGTCTTACTGTTTTATGCATATTTTCTGTTGTCACTTGGCAGGAACATACAGGCAGCAAGACTGCATCTGTACGCCAGTCCTAAAATCGCCGCCGGCTGCGAAACGCCTCATACATCAAAAGCGCCGCCGCTACTGCTGCATTTAAAGACTCTGTTTTTCCTGCCATCGGAATCAATACTTTTTCTGTGGCTAACTCTGCAGCCCGCTCTGACAGACCATTTGCCTCATTGCCGATTAAGATGCCGCAGGCACCGCTATAGTCTGCTTCCGTAAACGTCTTGTTCCCTTTTAGATGTGCAGCAAGCAGACGCACACCTTGCTCTCTCAGTATTTCAAGCAATCCAAAAAAATCATCTGCATAGACAAAAGGCACACGGAAAACCGCTCCCATCGTGGAGCGGATTACCTTTGGGTTGTACACATCCACAGATTCCTTTGTCAGTATAACACCTGCTACGTCCGCAGCCTCTGCAGTACGCAGAATCGTCCCAAGATTGCCCGGATCACGCAAGTCCTCCAGCAGCAGCAATGTCTTTTTCTCTTTGGATGAAATCATCTGTTCCAAAGAATACTCCGGCATCGCTGCGATGGCTAACACCCCCTGAGGCGTTACTGTCTCTGACATCTGGCAGAATACGTGCTCTGCAACGATTTCATATGGGATGTCTGATAGTATATCTTTCAGGCCTTCCGGATAATACTCTGATACGTAGCTTTCTGAAAAGAAAACCTTTTTCAGAAGCTCTCTTCTTGACAGAAGCTCTTCAAACATCTTCTTTCCTTCTACTACAAACGCTTTCTGCTCTTTACGTTCCTTGCTCTTTTTCAGCAATGCCTCAATAGCCCTTATCTGCGCATTGGAACTGCTCGTAATCATGCGCCGGTTCCTCCCGTCAGTTTGGACAGTGCATGGTTCTTTCCAATGATAATCAGCACATCATCGGCTTCTAATGGCATATCGGCTTCTGGCGTAATATCCAGTTTTCCGTCACGTCTCAGACCAATGACATTGATTTTCTTGGCGGCACGAAGATTCAGCTGCCTCAAAGATTTTCCAATCCAATCCTCTGGAACAGAAAAATCCATCATGCTATATTGTGTCGAAAGCTCAATTGCATCAAACAGATTGCCTTCCATCAGATTATGCGCAATACGGATTCCTGTTTCCTTCTCCGGGAACACAACCATGTCTGCGCCAACCTTTTTTAATATTTTGGCATGCAGCTCATTTCTTGCTTTTGCGAGGATATACGGAATCCCAAGCTCCTTTGCAAGAATCGTAACCATGACGCTTGCCTCCAGGTTTCCGCCAATTGCAATCACAGCACCGTCAAAATTGCTGATGCCAAGCGAATGAATCGCATCCACATCTGTAACATCCGTACAGACCGCATAGGTCACGGCATCTGCAATCAGTTCGATTTTACTCTGATCCATATCCACTGCCAGTACCTGACAGCCATTCTCTGACAATGTTTTTGCAACACTGCTTCCAAAACGTCCCATTCCAAATACTACAAATTCTTTCCTAGCCATATCCGTTCCTTTCAATTTTTGCTTTGCGGCAACTTTTACCTTATAGCAAAATGCACTTATTCCCAAATCTGCGAAGCAGCAATTTGTTATCCAATAATTACCTTGCCTTCCGGCAATGTTTTCTTTCCCTCATACTTCTTTGCATTGAAAGCAAGTGCCATTGTAATTGGCCCGATACGCCCAACGTACATTGCAAAAATAATCACAAGCTTTCCTGCCATAGAAACAGACGGTGTCAGCCCTCTGGTCAGTCCTACCGTTGCAAGCGCAGACACAGATTCAAACAATATGTCCAGAAAATCTGCTTGCTCCGTAATAGAAAGAGCTACTGCAACCACCATTACAAAAACAAAGCTAATAACAATAACCGCCACTGCCCTGCGGACAAAGTTATCCGATATTTTCCTCCGGAACGCCCTTACCTCATTATTTCCTTTGACAGCCGCAAGCATAGACAGAATCAGAATCGTCATCGTTACAGTTTTGACTCCTCCTGCAGTACCAGATGGCGAACCTCCGACAAACATCAAGAGAAGCGCAACTAAACTGCTTGCTTCCGTCATGCCCTCCTGCGGAATTGTCTGAAAACCTGCAGTCCTTAAAGTGACGGATTCAAACAAAGATGCCATTAGCTTATTTCCAAAAGAAAGATTCCCTATCGTTTCCGGATTATGGAATTCAAATAGCAAAAAC
>CAJTZB010000028.1 GCA_910583815.1 uncultured Lachnospiraceae bacterium | reverse complement strand
CTCCGATGGATACGGAGCAGATAGCGGAACTTGCAGAGCAGGCAAAGCTGTTTGTTACAATAGAAGAAAATATAAAAGCAGGAGGCTTTGGAGAAAAGGTTGCAGTATTTCTTGCTGAACAGGGAATCAGGACAAGGCATAAAATCGTAGCGCTTTCTGACTGCTTTATTGAACAAGGCGAACAGGCAGAACTCAGAGAACAATATGGCCTTTCAGAAGATGGCATATTGCAGGAGATTCTTTTGTTCTTTGGAAAGAGATAAAGACGTAAGCTTCCGGATTTGGAAAGGAATTGGAAATGTCAGAACGGTTGGATGTGCTGCTTGTCAGACAGAAGCTGGCGGAATCAAGGGAAAAGGCAAAAGCATATATTGCAGCAGGCAGTGTTTTTGTGGATGGGAAACGTGCAGACAAGGCTGCAAGCCGCTTTGAAGAAAACGTTCTGCTGGAGTTCAAAGGGGAAACCATGAAATATGTCAGCCGCGGCGGGCTGAAACTGGAAAAGGCGATTCGGCAATTTGGCACCTGTCTTTCGGGGAAGGTCTGCATAGATGTTGGAGCGTCTACCGGAGGTTTTACCGACTGCATGCTTCAGAACGGTGCGGCGAAGGTTTATGCGATTGATGTCGGTACGGCACAGCTTGCCGAGAAACTGCGTGAGGACAGGCGCGTTGTCTCTATGGAACAAACAAATATCCGCCATGTAACGCCACAGGATATTGGACGGCCTGTGGATTTTGTTTCAGTTGATGTGGCCTTTATTTCGCTGTCCAAAGTACTTTTGCCGGTTTATGGGCTGATGGCAGGACATGCGGAGATTGTCTGTCTGATTAAGCCGCAGTTTGAAGCTGGAAAAGAGAGAATTGGGAAAAAAGGCGTGGTGCGGGACAGAAAACTGCATGAGGAAATCATTGCAGAAGTAGTAAGCATGGCTGCCAAAACAAATTTTGAACTGCTCGGACTGGACTATTCTCCGGTAAAAGGACCGGAAGGAAATATCGAATATCTGCTGTATGCAAGAAAAGAAGAAAAAGAGCAGGACAGCATTTTAGTAAAGCAGCCGGCGCTGCCGCTTGCAGCGGTGCTTGAATTGGTGCCGCAGGTTGTGTCAGCAGCACATAAAAAATTGTCCCAAAGCGCTGCAGAGCAGCACCTGTGACAAGTGAGTGCGCCTGATGGCGCAGTTTCCCATAAAAGAACAAAGGGGATATGATGGAAAACTACTGTGTTATTGTAAATCAAAGCAGAGATGAGAAGCTCGCAATTACTGCAAGGGTGGAACGTTTTTTGACCGAGCAAGGCAGGAATTTTGTAACGATTATCGCAGAGGCAGACATGGAAGAAAAGATGCTGGAGGGAGTTCCTCCAGAAGCAGAGTGCGCAATTGTGCTGGGTGGGGACGGAACGTTGATTCGTGTGGCAAATGTACTTAGGGAACGTAATATTCCGATTCTTGGCATCAATACAGGGACACTTGGCTATCTGACAGGTGCAGAAGCTGCCGAAACCGAATGGGGGCTTACGCAGCTTTGTCAGGGCAATTACCGTCTGGAAAAGAGAATGATGCTTTCAGTAGAAGTAAATGGAAAACCAATGGATACCGTCTTAAATGATGTGGTTATCAACCGAAACGGAATTTCCAGATTGCTTAATGTGGCGGTATATGTAAACGATTCTCTTTTAGATATATATTCCGGTGATGGTGTGATTGTTTCCACACCAACCGGTTCCACTGGTTATAATCTTTCGGCAGGGGGTGCCATTGTGCAGCCAGAAGCAGAGCTGATTATGATTACACCAATCTGCCCCCATTCCCTGACATCGCGCGGCATTATTGTTTCCGCGGCAGATACAATTACAATAGAAGTGCGTCAGGGAAAACGTTCACAGGAAGAAGAGGCGATTGCAACCTTGGACGGCAGAAGGGTGAGACAGCTTTCCCCATCAGACCGTATCACAGTGAAGCGTTCAGAACATGTTACAAACCTTATCCGTATGGATGAGCGCACATTTTTTGAGACACTGCGCACCAAGCTCGGATTGGTAGAACGCAGTTTTTAAGGATTTGCGGAACTGAGCCCACAGCAACAGCCCGGACAGCGCCCAGCGCAATTTGCGGAAGCAAGCCAGCCGCAAATTGAGCTCAGGAAGCGGTGTGCTGGAAGGGAAGTTGCGGAACTGATATAGAAAGGAATAGATTAGCGTGAAGAGCAGCAGGCAGAATAAAATCATAGAACTGATCAGAAAACATAATATTGAAACACAAGAAGAACTGGCGGATTTTTTGACACAGGCAGGCTTTGCTGTGACACAGGCGACGATTTCCCGCGATATTAGAGAATTGAAACTGATGAAGGTGCCAATGGAGGATGGAAGGCAGAAATATGGAATTCTGCAGAGCCAGACGACCGGTTTGAATGAGAAATTTGTGCGTGTGCTCAGAGATGCTTTTCTTTCTATGGAAAAGGCCCAGAACATTCTTGTAATTAAGACAGTTTCCGGCATGGCAATGGCGGCAGCGGCAGCACTGGATTCACTTTCTGTGGAAGGTATTGTCGGGAGCATTGCAGGAGACGATACCATTATGTGTGCTATCCGGACAGAGCAGGAAACAAGCAAAGTCATGGAGCGCATTTCGGCATTGCTCTATGGAAAATAGAAACCGGCAGCACAGTTATTTTTGACAAGAAATGCAGGATGTGTTAGAATAAAAACAAATTTTTAGTACAAGGAGAAAAACGATGTCTGGACATTCCAAATTCGCAAACATTAAACATAAGAAGGAAAAAAATGATGCTGCAAAAGGAAAAATCTTCACCAGGCTTGGCCGTGAAATTGCAGTAGCAGTAAAAGAAGGCGGGCCGGATGTAAATAATAACAGCAGGCTGAAAGATATTGTTGCAAAGGCAAAGGCAAATAATATGCCAAATGACACCATTGACCGCAGCATTAAGAAGGCAGCAGGCGACGGAAATAATGTAAACTATGAATTTGTATCCTATGAAGGGTATGGACCGAGCGGCATTGCAATTATTGTAGATGCCCTTACAGATAACAAAAACCGTACTGCAGCCAATATAAGAAATGCATTTACAAAAGGAAACGGCAACGTTGGCACACAGGGCTGCGTATCATTTATGTTTGATAAAAAAGGGCAGATTATCATTGACAAAGAAGAGTGTAAACAGGATGCGGACGATTTGATGATGCTTGCGCTGGATGCAGGTGCGGAGGACTTTGCAGAAGAAGAGGACAGCTATGAAATTATTACTGCGCCAGATGATTTTAGTGCTGTATGCGAAGCAATGGAAGCAGCAGGTATCGTCATGGTTTCTGCCGAAGTCACAATGATTCCTCAGACATGGGGAACGCTTACTGATGAAAAAGACATCAAATGCATGACCCGGATTCTGGATCTGTTAGACGAAGATGATGATGTTCAGCAGGTATACCATAACTGGGAAGAATAGCAGATTCTGATGATAAGCAGTAAAAGGCTATCTGTTTTGGCAGTATAGCCTTTTCTTTTTTTTGTGTAAATTTTTGGTGTTGCCATCTATACACCAACCTAAGGTTCTTTTATTCCCTGATACATAAACATTGTCTCGGATAGCATGATCTGATGCGGTTGTTTTGGACAGATTTGGATATTTTCAAAAAGCAAATGCCAAAATAAAGGCAGTGCAGCTGTTTTGTTCCTTTTTTGCCAAGGTGACACAAAATTGCCAACATTTCATACTATTATAACTACTAGATTTCGTTGATTTTATTAAAGACAGTGTCCTATATTGTCGATATAGCTTTATGGGAATTGTTTTAGGCATTTGTCTGTTTGATGCTCTGTTTCTTTGAACAGAGGTTTTTGGAACTTAATACAAGCTGCCGCTTTGCAGCGTATATCCACACGAGTGCAAGGCATTCTTGCAATTGTCATAAGTGTTGTTTTACAGCGCTTTAGGACAATTTTTATGGAAAAAGAAAGGGTTTGATGCTATGGTAAAAGGAATGAAAAAAGCAATCGGTTTTGTTATGGCGGTGAGCCTCCTTATAGGAAGCGGGCTTTCGCCTGATGCCATACCAAAGGCAACAGTTACGCCGGAGGTCATAGTACAAGAAGGAAAGCCAGAAGAGCCGGCCGAGCAGACGAGACAAGAGGAACAGCAGGAGCCTGTCCAATCTGCAGAAACAGGGAAAACAAACGAAACAAAATCCTTGCTTGATGTGGTGGGAACATCTTTTGCTAAAATATCAGACCTTTGGAATGCACTTCCGATTGTTGCAAATGCAGCTCCGGATACCAGTGAGTGGAGATATGTGCTGGAAGTAACTGGTAATATCATTGAAAAAAATCAGACTGCAACAATGGAAACAAATGAAGTAACAGTTTACTTAAACCGTATCAACATCAAAGGCGAAGCCGATATGGGTGTTGTAAAGAGCGTGGTATTTTCTTCAGATAAGCCTGATGTTATCAGTATTGCACAAAGCGGAACGAGCGCAGTCCTGACTGCAAAAAAACCGGGCTGGGCAATGATTCGTGCGGATATTACACAAGATGACGGAACAGTAGAAAGCTTTTCGGCAGCGTTTCTGGTAAGGGCAGAGCTTGACCGCCGTACAGACCCACAGTGGAAAAATGTAGGAAGCACGACAGAAAAGAGAATCCTTGTATTGGATCCAACAGATACTACTTTATTGCAGATAACAGATGATGCAGGAAACATAAAGAAAGGGTATCAGTTAAAGTTTATCAACCTGCCGCCTGCAGAAAACAAAGACTGTGTAAAATTCAATGACCCGGTTGATCAGGGTATTGTTTCCATTGACGACAACGGTATTCTGACAATTGACGGTTCCGGTTATACAAAGATAAAAATCCAGAACTATGCAAACGTTTCTATTTCAGGCGGTGGCGACTCAGGAACGGACGTAGTAGTAGAAGAATATGAAATCGAGATTGTTGTCCTTCCTACCGGTGCTTATAAGACGCAGAAGCCAGATGATTTCAGCAAGACAGTAGACGTGCGGATAACAACGGAAGAACTGAAGGCAAAGTACAAAGAAGAAGGAGCTACGAATGCTGAGTTTATTTTACATACAAATGCATTGCCTGCTTCTCGCCTGATTTGGGATGTCTATACTGTAAAACAGAACGGAACAAAAGGAAGGCTGATTGCACAGACAGGCGATCCGTTGCTTTCTTATACTTATGAGGGCAGTAATGTAAAGTTTACAAATGTAAAAGCAGGAACTTATATTGTGGAGGCGCGCGCTACAAAAGCGTTTACAGAAGCATCAGAAGAAGATCTTCCATGCCTGACCTTTAAAGTTATCGTAGAACTGCTGATGCCTTCGGATACAGTAAAATACATGAACGTAGGCGATATGTACAATATCAATGAGAATTCCAATATTCCGGAAGGAATGTTTGGAAAGCTGTTTGCTGTTATTCCGGACCCAACAACAGAAACTGTAGCTTCTATGGCCAGGGCTACCGGCGTAGTAACGGCACATGTGTATGGTCAGCAGAAATTTAAAATTTCCTATCAGAAATCAGCGGATTTTGGCATCTACGTACTGGAAGAAGCCAATAAAATACAGCCGGTAGAATATACCTTTGAGGTAATAGACACACTTTCGCTGAATTCGTCTTCTCTGGTTATGTTTACCGGCGGGACATATCAGCTGAAACCAAACCAGACACAGCCGGGTCCCGTTTTCTTTGAATGCTCGGAAGCCGACAAGCAATATATTGAAGTCAGTGATAATGGTCTTATTACTGCAAAAAAGGAGACACCAAGAAACTATGAAGCAACTGTAACGGCATATCAGATTATTGACGGCGTAAGAAAAACTGCGACCTGTAAAATTACAGTTCAGCAAACGGTTTCTCAGATTATTTTGACCCCAAGTGAAACTACAATCGGAATCGGAGAAACAAAAGAAATCAATGCACTGATTACGCCGACCGGCCTTGTAGATGTACATTTGTCATGGCAGTCGTCAGACCCGACTATTTTCAGCATTGCCGACAACGGTGCAACTTCAGCGCAGATTACCGGTTTAAAAGGCGGAACGGCAATCTTGACGGCTATCAATGACAAAAATGTAGTGGTAGGCTATTGTACGGTTACGGTAAAACAGCAGGTACAGCAGCTGAAACTTTCAGAGACCGAAGTCAGAGGCAAGATGAAGCAGACGCATCAGCTCTATGCAACCATTACGCCGGAAAATGCGACGAACCAGACGCTGAAATGGACTTCCTCCAACAACAGCATTGTAAGCGTAGATAAAACCGGTAAGCTTACATTTAATAAAGCAGGTACTGCGGTTATTACGGTGCAGTCAGAGGATAACCCTGCATTAATGGCGCAGTGTACGGTAACGGTTCTGCAGTCGGTAGCCGATGTGGAACTGGATGAAGAGCTTGTGGAACTGTATGTCGGCGAGAGCAAGCGCCTGACTTATATGGTATACCCATCTACGGCGAGCAGTCAGGATGTACAGTGGACTTCATTTGATACTTCTGTTGTTACGGTAGACGATGAAGGCCTGCTTTCAGGAAAACGCCCTGGAACAACGCAGGTCATGGTAATGACATATGAAGGTTCTTACTATGCTATTTGTACGGTTGTTGTAAAGCAGAGAGCAACCGGCGTACGGATGAATGCAACAGAACTGACAATGAATGCCGGAGAATATTATGATATGGATGTCACTATTACACCGGCAACAGCAACGGATGCAAATCTGATTTGGGAAAGTTTAAATACAAAAGTAGTTACGGTTTCTTCTACAGGACGTATTACGGCACGCGGAGTCGGTACTGCAATTATTCTTGTAAAAACAGAAGGAGGAGCTACTTCTTACTGTACAGTAACTGTACTGGAGGCAGTCCGTTCTATGGAGCTAGATCCTTCAGAGCTGACGATTGATGTTGGTGAAGCATTTACAATTGCCCCGGTATTCAGTCCGTCTTCTGCAAGCAATACGCAGGTAAAATGGGAAAGCAGCGATACTTCAGTCGCAACTGTAAGTGCTGCCGGTACGGTAACAGGCGTAGAAAGAGGAACGACGGTAATTACCTGTACTTCTATGGATGGAGGCTACAAGGCGTTTTGCCTGGTTACGGTAGAAGACCCATTGATGGAACTTAGAATTGAACCGGATAATTACCGACTTGGCTTTGGAAAGACTTTTACGCTTCGTGCGGTTATTGTAAAGAACGGAGAAGTCATTGGGGATGCGGAAGTAGAATGGTATTCTTCAGATGACAGCATCTGCAGTGTAGATAAAAGCGGTAAAATTACCGGTGAGGATTATGGATATGCAACTATTACTGCGGAAGCATTGGATGGTACCGGAAGGCGTGCAGAATGCGAGGTGCGTGTCGTCCGTGAAGTTACTTCCATTAAGTTAAATCATAATTCCCTGACAATTATCCAAGGGGAAAGCGCAGCTTTGGTTGCTACTGTACAGCCTTCTAACGCAACATATAAAACAGTGCTTTACAGTTCAGATGATGAATCCATTGCAATGGTAGATGATGATGGAGTTATTATCGGCTTAAAGCCTGGAACGACAATGGTCTATGCAAAGGCCAGAGACAACAGCGGGAAATATGCAACATGTTATGTTACTGTTATTGCGCCGATTGCTTCCACTGGCGTATCTGTATCAGATACAGAAGTTGTACTGATGCCGGGGGAAACAAAAGCAATCAATATATCCATGCGCCCAAACAATTCTACAGATAAAGTAACCTGGTCTTCCAGCAATGAGGCAATTGCTACAGTCAGCGGAAGCGGTATTATTACGGCGGTTTCTACTGGAACCACAAGCGTGACGGTTATGACTGCGTCCGGCAGAACGGCCCGCGTATCGGTTATTGTATTAGGACTCAGCAGGGAAACCCTTGAAATTCCGGTATATACTCAGTATTCTCGTCTTGTTGTGGATGGAGCGACTGCAAATGTGCGTTGGGATGTGGAAGACACTTCGATCTGTGAAGTATCAAACGGCGTAATTACTGCAAGGAAAGTTGGCACGACTTACGTAACTGCAACAGTCAATGGAAGAACCTTGCGCTGCCGCGTAAAGGTAGTAAAATAATTAAAATAAACCAGCAGTAAACCGGACAGTACAGAGCTAAATTTATGGATGCTGTGCGCAGACATAAATTTAGCTCTGCTTTTATGTACGAACAGGTTTACTGCAATACCATTAATAGGAGGACCATCGTTGTTACATAGCCTGCATGTAAAGAATTTTGCAATTATTGATGAAACGGAAGTTGTATTTCGTGACCATTTAAATATTATGACAGGAGAAACCGGTGCCGGAAAGTCAATTTTGATTGGATCAGTCAATGCGGCGCTTGGTGCAAAAGTATCAAAAGAAGTAATCCGTCAAGGGGCAGAATATGCTCTTGTGGAGCTGATTTTTGATCAGCTTTCTGAGCAGACGGAAGCTGCTTTGCGAGAACTGGATATTATCCCAGAAGAGGGAATGCTTATTTTGTCAAGAAAGATTATGGAAAGCGGAAAATCAATATGCAAAATCAATGGGGAAACGGTAACGGCTTCTTCTCTAAAAGAAACAGCAGAGCTTCTGCTTCATATTCATGGACAGCAAGAAAACCAGTCTTTGCTCCATAAGGCCTCACATCTGCAGCTGTTGGACCGTTTTGCGGCAGAAGAGCTCACAGACCTTTTGGAGCAGATGAAGGAAGCCTATCATAAATATAAGGGTTTAAAAAAAGAACTTTTAGAAGAATCTTCCTCAGAAGAGGAAAAAAACAGGGAAACAGCATATTTGGAATTTGCGCTGGAAGAGATTATGGCGGCGAAGCTTGTTTGTGGTGAGGATGGACAGCTTGAGGAAGAATTCCGCTTTTTATCCAATGGCAGGCAGATAGCAGAGACGCTGGCGAACTGCCTCCGTTATACAAGGGATGATGAAGACAGTAATGCAGAGAGCATGATGTCTGCTGCGGAACGTCAGCTTACAAGAATTGTGGATTATAATCCCAAGCTTTCCGAACTTTCAGAGCTTCTTTCAGAGGCGGAATCTATGCTGCTTGAGTTTAACCGTCAGGCAGGGAGCCTTGCTGCTTCTATGGAGGATTCGCAAGAACGTTTTTCAGAAGTAGAAGCACGTCTGGACTTGATTAATTCATTAAAGAGCAAATATGGAAGAACAATTAAAGAAATACAAGAGTATGCAGCAGAGTGTGAGGCAAAGCTGAATAAATATAAAAATTATGAAGAATATTTAGAAAATCTGCGTAAAAACTATAAGAAAGCAGAAAAGGAATGCCTTGTGCTTTGTAAAAAAATATCGGACATCCGCAAAAAACGCGCAGCGGTATTGACAAAAGCTGTGCAGCAGGCATTGCTTGATTTGAATTTTTCCGAAGTCAAACTGGAGCTTCCAATAGAACAGACCGAGCAATTTCGGACAGATGGTTATGATGCCTGTGAGTTTATGATTTCCTTAAATCCCGGAGAACCATTGCGTCCGCTTGTAAAAATTGCGTCTGGAGGCGAACTTTCCAGAATTATGTTGGCGATAAAATCGGTGCTTGCAGATAAAGATGATATCCCGACCTTGATTTTTGATGAAATAGACACTGGAATCAGCGGAAGAACTGCACAGAAAGTATCAGAGAAGCTTGCGCATATCAGCGCGGGACACCAGATTCTTTGCATTACGCATCTGGCGCAGATTGCTGCAATGGCAGATGCACATTTTATTATTGAAAAGAGTGCAAAAGAAGGGCATGTAAAGACGCAGATTCGAGAACTGGACCGAAAAGAATCATGTGAAGAACTGGCAAGGATTCTCGGAGGAGCCAAGATTACGGATGCGGTTTATGAAAATGCAAGAGAAATGAAGCAGCTTGCGGACAGCTACAAAAATTATTAAAGAATGGAAAGTTTGTACTGGTTTAATTTCATACTCGAATGCCATACTAAAAGAGGACAAAGAAGGGTCCTCTTTTTTGTTTCATAGAAGAGTCTTATGAAACAAAAACGCTACGCGAAGGTCGCGTTGCAGCGGAAGGAAATGTGCTGCAAAAGCGGTCCTCCGCAGGCGTAGAAATTCACTGTGTGGAATTCTTTGTTCTGAATGGGGTAAGGCGGGAAGATTTTCCGCCGGAGATTTGTGCTTCGCACAAAGTCTCCAGACTTTGAAAGGAGCATGATGGTAAGTATGAGAAGAACCGTATACCGCCGGATCTTGATGGGGCTGATTGTATGTAATTTGGTGGCTCTTGTTACCTATGGATACTATCTGCTGAAAACAAGTGTACCGGATGAAATGAAAATTTTACTTGGGCAGGAAGAGGAATTTGATTTTTCGCTTCCGATTCATGCGAGTATCAGTGAAGACGCAGTAGGAGTACTTTATGTAAATCAGAAACCACTGTCTGAAAATGATATAAAAATAGACCTAAGCAGTCCGTTTTCTGTGAGTTCCAATGAGCTGGGACGATATAAAGTACAGCTTACGCTGTTTGGTATTATTCCGATTAAAGACATATCATTAGAGGTTATTGAAGAAATCGAAGTTATTCCGGGAGGAAGCGTCATTGGGCTGCAAGTGGAAACGGATGGGATTTTGGTGCTTGGAACAGGAACAGTTATGGGCAGTGACGGAACATATTATGAGCCGGCAGATGGGCTTATCAAAAGCGGTGACTATATTGTGGCAGTGAATGGAGAGAAAGTCAGCAAAAAAGAAGAACTGATAGAACGAATTGGGAAAAAGGCGATTCAACTGACAATTGAAAGAGATGGAAAAACAAGGAAAATAACGCTCCAGCCGGTAAAGGACAGCACCGGGGACTATAAAATCGGTGTCTGGATCAGAACAGATACGCAGGGAATCGGAACACTTACTTTTACAACAACAAACGGTTATTTTGGAGCGCTTGGGCATGGGATTACAGATGTGGATACCGGCGTGCTGATGAAAGTAGGAAACGGTTCCATTTACGAAGCAGAAGTACTCAATATCATCCGAGGAAGAGAAGGGACACCAGGAGAGCTGGTCGGAATTATCAGACGTGCTTCTAACTGTTGTATTGGAACGATTACCAAAAATACATCACAAGGTATTTTTGGACAGACAGATTCCAGACGTACAGTGACAAATGGGACAATGAGCATTGGCTTAAAACAGGAAATCAAACTTGGCCCGGCAACTATTTTATGTCAGGTAGACTCTAAAATACAAGAATATAAAATTGAAATATTGAAAATCGATTTTTCTTCCTCTGGAGGAAACAAAGGGCTTGTTATCCAGATCACAGACCCGGAGCTGATAAAGAAAACAGGGGGGATTGTCCAAGGAATGAGCGGCAGCCCAATTATCCAGAACGGAAAACTCATCGGAGCAGTAACTCATGTCTTTATTAGAGACTCCACAAAAGGCTACGGCACTTTTATTGAAAATATGTTAAAGCAATGAGCTGTGCGCGAAAAAACCGGATGCAAATTTGTAAGCTTGCTTACAGAAATTTGTATCCGGCTTTTTCGCATATGGCGAATGCCATACATGAGCAGTCCGCAATGCGGACAGCGAATGGCACAGCGGAGATAATCGGCTGTGCAGTCCGCGAGGTCTCCTTGTCGAATCGTAGCGTCAAAAAACAGTTGAAAAAATGGAAATATATGGTATAGTAAGAATGTAAATAAATTACAACACAAAAAATGTAAAAAATAAATCAGGGAGGAACGTATGGGAAAGATTAGTGTAGTAATCGCGGATGATAATGTCAGAACAGCAGGAATGCTGGAGGAGGCCATCAATGCGGACAAGGATATTGAAGTGGTTGGGAAAGCAGAAGATGGAATGGAAACATTGGAGTTAATTAAAGAAAAATCTCCGGATGTTGTGCTTTTAGATTTGATTATGCCGAAACTCGACGGACTTGGGGTTATGGAGCATGTTAAAAAGGATGTTAGCTTAAAGAAGGTGCCGTCATTTATTGTCATCACAGGAATTGGACAGGATATGGTAACAGAAAGTGCGTTTGCACTTGGCGCAAGTTATTACATGCTGAAACCATTTGATTATAATCTGATTGTGTCTAGAATCAAGCAGCTGCGGGGGACGACCAGCTGCGTCAGAAGGATAGAGCAGACACATTCTGCATCAGAAAACAGAAATGTTTTCCTTGAAAGGAATCTGGAAGCAGATGTAACAAATGTGATTCATGAAATCGGTGTTCCGGCACACATCAAAGGATACCATTATTTGCGTGATGCTATTATGATGTCGGTTAACGATACAGAAATGTTGAATTCTATTACAAAACAGCTTTACCCAACAATTGCAAAACGCCATAAAACAACACCAAGCCGTGTCGAACGCGCAATCAGGCATGCAATTGAAGTTGCGTGGAGCAGGGGAAAGATGGATACAATTGACGAATTGTTTGGCTATACCGTAAATAACGGAAAAGGAAAGCCAACAAATTCGGAATTTGTGGCGTTAATTGCAGATAAAATCAGATTGGAATACAAATTACCGGTATAAATACTTTCCAATAGCCGCAAAATGTGCTAAAATGTACGTAAGGGTTCTTTACGTACATTTTCTGCCTTTTATGGTTCAGGCATTAAGGAGGATTTGATATCTGAATTCTTGCGGAAGTATATACTTTCAAAGAACTCAACTGCTATTACAGGAGGATGTTATGAAAAATATATTATTTGCAGCTTCGGAATGCGTTCCGTTTATCAAGACCGGTGGGCTTGCAGACGTTGCAGGTGAGCTGCCAAAGTACATTGATAAAGAAAAATATGATGTACGTGTGATTCTGCCAAACTACCGCGCAATCCCGGAACAGTATAAAAAGGATTTTTCTTATAAAACACATTTTTATATGGAGCTTGGCTGGAGACAGCAGTATGTTGGCATCTTAGAAACAAAAAGGAACGGCGTCACATTCTACCTTGTAGATAATGAATTCTATTTTAATGGGGACAAGCCTTATGGACAGATTCACGAGGACATTGAAAAATTCGCATTTTTCTGCCGTGCTGTGCTCTCAGCCCTTCCGCTGCTTGATTTCCGCCCGGATTTAATCCACTGCAACGACTGGCAAACCGGCTTAATCCCTGTCTATTTAAACGACAGTTTTCAGGCGGGAGGCTTTTATCAGGGAATCAAGAGTGTTATGACAATACATAACCTAAAATTCCAGGGCATCTGGGATAAAAAGAAAGTCAGGGATATTACCGGACTAAATGACTATTATTTTGCACCTGATAAATTAGAAGCTTACGGAGATGCAAACTACTTAAAAGGCGGTATTGTCTATGCTGATTATATTACGACCGTAAGCGAGACTTACGCCAAGGAAATCCAGACACCGTTTTATGGAGAAAAGCTGGACGGACTGATGAGGGCGCGTTCCAATAACCTTTGCGGAATCGTAAATGGTATTGATTATGATGAATATAATCCGGCAACAGACAAATACATCAAGTATCCGTTTACTGCAGAAAATTTCCGCAAGGAAAAATCAAAGAACAAAAAAGAGCTGCAAAAAGAGCTTGGCTTAGAAGTCAATGATAAGAAATTTATGGTTGGTCTTGTATCGCGCCTGACTGACCAGAAGGGGCTTGACTTAGTTGAGTGTGTGATGGAAGAACTTTGTGCAGATGACATGCAGCTTGTTATTTTAGGTACCGGAGATCCAAAATATGAGAACCTGTTCCGCCATTACGAATGGAAGTACCATGACAGGGTATCTTCGAGCATTTATTACAATAACGAGCGTGCGCATCGTATTTATGCGTCATGTGACGCGTTCCTGATGCCGTCTCTGTTTGAGCCATGTGGTTTAAGCCAGCTGATGAGCATGCGTTATGGCACAATTCCGATTGTAAGAGAAACAGGCGGATTAAATGACACAGTAGAGCCATATAATGAATATGAGAGTACCGGAACCGGATTCGGATTCTGCAATTACAACGCACATGAGATGCTTGCAACTGTGCGCTATGCAAAGCGTATCTTTTATGATAAGAAACGCGAGTGGAACAAGATGGTAGACCGCGCTATGGCAAAAGATTTTTCATGGGCAGGTTCTGCAAAGAAATATGAAGAACTGTATGACAGGATATTAGGCTGCTGATAGGCAGGGCAGAAAACATTGCAAACAGGAGAAAAAGGGGATGAAACAGGAGGCTGTTCTCCCCTTCTTTTTCGGAAAGATATTACATAAAGACAGGGTCCTTGTCAAGTGACGGCAGCATCTGTATTTAGGAAGTGAGGTTGGCGGCAATGAAGTTAGTGGAATTACTGAAAAATTTTTCGTATCAGGTTGTAAAAGGTGACATAACAACAGAAGTAACGGAAATTTTATTTGACTCCAGAAAAAAAGTGGAGCGTGGTTCGGTGTTTGTCTGTATTAGCGGAGCGGTGCATGATGGGCATCAGTATGCCAAAGCAGCAACAGAAGCAGGAGCTGTGGCAGTCATTGCAGAACATGAGGTTTTGGTGCCAGAAGGCGTCTGCCTGGTTGTCTGCGAAAATACAAGAGAGGCGCTTGCCTGTATGTCAGCGGCATACTTTGGCTATCCTGCAAATGAACTTACTACGATTGGGATTACAGGGACAAAGGGTAAGACGACAACTGCCTATATGATTCGTAATACGCTGGAACTTGCAGGCTATCCGACCGGACTTATCGGAACAATTGAAGTGATGATAGGAGACCGTCGTATTCCGTCGTATAATACGACGCCGGAATCCTATTATGTACAGAAATATTTTAGGGAAATGGTGGATGCAGGATTGAAATGTGTCGTTATGGAAGTTTCCTCTCAGGGTCTGATGCTGTACCGCGTCGGCGGATTTATATTTGACTATGGCATTTTTACCAATCTGGAACCGGATCATATCGGACCAAGTGAACATAAAGATTTTGCAGAGTATCTTCATGCCAAAAGCCTGCTATTTCGGCAGTGCAAGATGGGCATTGTCAACTATGATGATGAACATATGCGTGAAATCATAAAAAATGCGACCTGTGAAATTGAAACCTATGGCATCAGTGAAGGAGCGGATCTTCGTGCAGCAGAGGTGGATTTGCACTGCAGCGAAGGAAAACTGCTTGTTTCTTATAAGACAGAAGGACTGATTGCACTTCCTGTTACCGTAGGAATTCCGGGGAAATTTACAATATATAACTCTTTGACAGCAATTGCGCTTTGCAGGCATTTTGATATTCCAGAAAAAATGATACAAGAAGCGCTGTTATCTGTAAAGGTAAAGGGAAGAGTAGAGCCGGTCGAGATTTCCAAACATTTCACCTTGATGATTGACTATGCGCATAATGCGATGAGCTTAAAAAGCCTGCTGACCACGCTGCTTGATTATCATCCAAAGCGCCTTATCTGCCTGTTTGGATGCGGAGGGAACCGTTCTAAGAGCCGTAGGTATGAGATGGGAGAGATCTCTTCAAAATATGCGGATATTACGGTAATTACAAGCGATAATCCAAGGGATGAAGAGCCGATGGACATTATAGAGGATATATTAGAAGGTGTCAGAAAGCAGAATGGCACTTATGTAACGGTTCCGGACCGGAAGGAAGCCATTCGGTACTGCATAAAAAATGCGGAGGAAGGCGATGTAATTGTACTTGCAGGCAAGGGACATGAAGATTATCAGGAAATCTGCGGTGTAAAGCACCCGATGGATGAACGAATCTTAATTCAGGAAATTTTAAACGAAATGCCAGAGGAAGAGAGAGCAGCATTATGAGGCAGGTAAAGATAGCAGAAGCAGTAAAAGCGACAGGCGGCATTTTGCGTTGCGGAAATGAAGAAGCACAGATAGAACAGGTTATACTCGATTCCAGATTGCAGACAGAGCATGGGCTGTTTGTGCCGATTATAGGAGAGAGAAATGACGGTCATTGCTATATAGCAGGTGCTGTAGAAAATGGGGCAACGGCAGTATTTCTGGCGTCTTCTTTTGCTGGAGCAAAAGAGGTTTTGGAGTTTTGTAAAGAAAAACAAGTTGCTGTAATTGAGGTAGAAAATACCGTGGATGCATTGCAGCAGTTTGCATCGTGGTACAGAGACCGTTTTGCGCTTCCTGTGATTGGGATTACCGGAAGTGTCGGAAAGACAACAACAAAAGAGATGGTTTCTGCTGCACTTTCTACAAAAAAGCGTGTATTAAAGACGATCGGAAACAGAAACAGCCAGCTTGGACTTCCTCTTATGATGTTTGAACTGGATGATTCCTATGATATTGCCGTGATAGAAATGGGGATGAGCCAGTTTGGAGAAATGGCGCGGCTTTCTGATATAGCGAAGCCAGAATGTGCCGTTATGACTAATATCGGAACATCACATATTGCCCAGTTAAAGACAAGGGAAAACATACGCAAGGAAAAACTCTGTATTGTTCATCATTTTGTGACAGGTTCGTCATTATTTCTTAACGGAAATGACAGATTGCTTCAGGAAACAGCCACACAAATAACACAAAAAAGGATTACTATAGACTGCAATAAAGATACATACGCTGCACTGGAAAAGGCAATGGCGGTGACTTATGGCATTGCAGAAGGTCAGGGCGGTGACTTTGATTTTTCTGCAAAATGCATCCGGACAACGGAACACGGCACTCAGTTCATTGCTGTTTATCAGGAGAATGGAAGCTTAAAAGAACTTCCGGTAGAATTAAAGGTATATGGGGAACATAACGTGATGAACGCGCTTGCTGCCTTGGCAGTAGCAAAGAAGTACGGCATTGGACCTGAAACGGCGGCGGAAGGCCTAAGAGCCTACGAACCGATTGCAATGCGCGGACAGATAAAATCAAAAGATGGTATTACCTGGATTGATGATACATACAACGCAAGTCCTGACTCGATGAAAAGCGGACTGCAGGTGCTTTTGTCGCTGGAGCATGGAAGAAGAAGGGTAGCGGTCTTTGCAGATGTCATGGAACTTGGAGAGCAGTCGGAACAGCTCCACCGCAGCGTTGGAATTTATCTGGCGGAATTAGAAAAAGAAGGAAGAAAAGTGGATTTGCTTGTGACTACTGGGAAAGAAGCAGCTTATATTGCTGAGGAAGCGAAAAAGAGCAAGAGTCTTTCTGTAGTTTCTTTGGATTCTAATGCCAAGGTAATAGATTATTTAAAGAAAGAACTTCGTGTGGGTGATGTCGTACTTGTCAAAGGCTCACGCGGAATGAAAACAGATGAAATCGTAGCAGAGTTTTTAAGATAGGGATGGTGTCTTAGTGCTTTATGCTGATGTAATTGTAGATATATCACATGAAAATTTAGACAGGACATATCAGTACCGGATTCCGGAACATTTGGAAGCAGAAGCTGTCATTGGCAGCCCGGTCTGTATTTCTTTTGGTAACAGACATCGGAACATTACCGGATATATTGTTGGCCTTTCTGAAACACCAAAAATTGAAGAGAGCCGGATTAAGGACATAGAGGGCAGGGTAGAAAAAGGTGTCGTGATAGAATCTCGCATGATTGTGCTGGCACACTGGATAAAGGAAAATTTTGGCGGCACGATGAACGACTCTCTTCGTACTGTGCTTTCAGTAAAGAAAAGCATAAAGCCATTAGAAAAAAAGACGTTACGGCTTTCCGTGGATAATTCTACAGCAGAAGAAATAATTGCTGAAGCGGAGAGAAAACATCATGTGGCAAAGGTAAGGCTCTTAAAAGAACTGAAGGAGCGGAAGGTATTAAACAGGGAATATGCGACCGGAATGTTGCATATTCCTGCGCAGACGATTCAGAAATTAGAACAGCAGAAAATCATTTCTACAATAGTAGAAGAACTTTACAGAACGCCGGGACAGAGCATTTCCAAGTGCAAAGAACGGCCGTTATTAAATGAAGAGCAGCAATTTGCCTGCGACACGGTCTGTATGGATTATCGTGCCGGAAAGCGGGGAATTTACCTGCTGCACGGCGTTACCGGGAGCGGAAAAACAGAAGTCTACCTTTGTGTAATAGAAGAAGTTCTAAAGGAGAACAAGCAGGTTATTGTATTGATTCCGGAGATTGCACTGACTTATCAAACTGTCCGGCGTTTTGAAGAACGTTTTGGTGAGAGAGTTGCTTTTTTGCATTCCAGGTTGTCGCAGGGAGAACGCTACGACCAGTATAGAAAGGCGAAAGAAGGTAAAATTGATATTATGATTGGGCCAAGGTCGGCATTGTTTACACCATTTGAACGCCTTGGCTTGATTGTTATAGACGAAGAGCATGAACGTTCTTATAAAAGCGAAACAGTGCCAAAATACCATGCTCGTGAGACGGCTGTAGAATTGGCTAAAATGACGAATTCTTCCGTGCTGCTTGGTTCAGCGACACCGTCTCTGGAATCATATCAGGCAGCACTGGAAGGGAAGTATAAATTGCTGCACCTGACAAAGCGCGCCAAAAATGCAAGGCTTCCGGAAGTCAGGATTGTTGATTTGAAAGAAGAGTTAAAAGCAAAAAACCGTTCTATGTTCAGCAGAAAACTGCTTGCTGCCATAGAAGCACGTCTGGAAAAAAAAGAACAGGTTATGCTGTTTTTGAATCGTAGAGGCTATTCCGGCTTTGTTTCATGTAGGAGCTGCGGAACGGCGCTGATGTGTCCGCATTGCGCAGTGTCGCTTACGCTGCATACGCATGGAATACAGAAAGAAGAACAGACGCTGCATTGTCATTATTGCGGTTATTCTGTCCCAATGCCAAAAGAATGTCCTTCCTGCGGTTCGCCGTATATCGCGGCATTTGGAACTGGTACGCAGAAAGTAGAGGAAGCGGTAAAAAAACAGTTTCCGTCGGCAAGGGTGCTTCGGATGGATGCAGATACGACAAAAGAAAAAGAGAGCTATGAACGGATACTTTCTCAATTTGCAAATGAAAAGGCGGATATTCTGATTGGCACGCAGATGATTGTAAAAGGACATGATTTTCCTAAAGTAACTCTGGTCGGTATTCTGGCGGCGGATTTGTCGTTAAATGTTTCGGACTACCGTTCTGCAGAAAGGACGTTTCAATTGTTAGCACAGGCGGCAGGCCGGGCGGGGCGTGGGGAACATGCAGGCGAAGTGCTGATACAGACCTATCAGCCGGAGCATTATAGCATTGTGACCGCAGCAAAAGAAGACTATAGAGGATTTTTCAGGCAGGAAATGGCGTACAGGGAGCTTTTGAACTATCCGCCCAAGGCACATATTCTGGCAGTGCTCTGTATTGGAAAGAAGGAAGAGGAAAATGAAGAATGCCTAAGCCTTTTGGCAGGAAAGGCAAAAGAGCGTGTAATAAATATAGACAGACAGAACACAGGCAAGCTTTCTGTTATCGGTCCGGCGCCTGCCGGTTTGTCTAAGGCAAACGACCTCTACAGAAATTTAGTCTATTTTAAATCCGTTTCTTATGGTATACTAACAGAGTTAGCTTCTTATTTAGAAGAATGCAAAGAAAAAGAAGAACGTTTTAAGCGCATCGTGCTTCAGCTGGATTTTGACCCTATGGGTAGTTATTAGAAGCTTGAAAGGAGTAGGTTACGGTTATGGCAATAAGGAACATAAGAATTATGTGTTTTTTTTGA
>CAJTZB010000027.1 GCA_910583815.1 uncultured Lachnospiraceae bacterium | reverse complement strand
TTCTGTAAAAACAGCATTGCATGTCGCAGTTCTCGTTTCTCCTCAAACTGCCGGTAAATTTCCCCTGCCATCCGTTTGCTGATGCCTTTGATTTCTTCCAGCCGCTCCGGTTCTTCCTCGATAATGCGGAACGTATCCTCTTTGAAGCGTTTTACAATTCTTGCTGCAAGTGCTGCTCCGACCCCTTTGATCGCGCCGGACGCAAGATAACGTTCCATTGCCTGCCCATCCTGCGGCTCTACTACCTGATAGGATGTAATTTTCAGCTGATCCCCATAACGCGGATTACAGATCATTTCACCTTCTACATGCAGGAACTCGCCCTCTTCCACATGGGACAGAGTGCCGACACAGCAGAGCTCTTCCTCTTCTGAAGAAAGGGAAAGCACCGTGAAGCCATTCTCACTGTTCCGATATACGATTTTCTCTACATAACCCTCCGCTGTTACTCCCAAGTCATTTCCTCCTGCCGCAAATAACCGAATCCGCACAATCTGAAACTTCTATTGTCATGAATAGAAAGCATGTCAGGCTGGGAAAACCAGCCTGACATGAATCATTTTATCTTATGCATTTCTTTTCATGGAATCATACAGCATCTGTGCGATTCCTAAATTAGAATTTTCTGTAATTATTTTTGCATACTCCTGAGTCATCGTGTCCCCGAAGTATTTCATATATTCTCCCTCTTCATCCTCATTTTTTAACATCGCCTTCTTTGCAGATTTCATGACCTGTTCCACAAGATAAGACTCAAAGGATTTGCAGGCTTCCATCAATTCATCATCTGTTGCTGTTCCCTCTGCAATATTATCCAAAGAAGAGGAAAGCTTCTGTGCCGCCGCATTGGAGGAAGAACTCTGTGCCTGTTTTAAAAACAGGGAATCACTGCCGATTGATATTGCCATATGTACCTCCTTAAACTGTTAATTAGCTGCGAAGATTGTTTGCCTGCTGTAACATTTCATCCGAAGCAGTAATTACCTTGGAATTCATTTCATAAGCACGCTGTGCCACGATCAGGTTTACCATCTCGTCCACCGCTTCTACATTGGAACCTTCCAAGCGCTTAGAGAGTACTTTGGATTTCTTGATTGCAGTATCCATTGCTTCCATTCTTGGTTCACCGGATGCATCTGTTGCAGACAGAAGGCTTCCCGAAAGCTTAAGCAGACCGGATGGATTCTGGAACTGTACAAGACCGAATGATTTATTTAAACTGGTAATTTTGTCGTCCAAGTTGCGGTACCAGAAGCGTCCGCTGTCATCTACTGAAATTCTGGAACTGTCAATTGTATTGGCAAATACAATCGGCTCACCGTCTGTACCGATAACCGGATATCCATCCGAATTACACAGGGTGAGTCCCTCTGTACCCATAGAAAGGCTAAATGCTCCGTTTCTTGTGTATGCAATAGAACCGTCCTCTAACCTTACTTGGAAAAATCCTTCTCCTTCAATTGCAAAATCCAAATTATTTTCTGTAGATAACAGGTTTCCCTGAGAATACCTTGATGTAATAGATGCTGTCCTGACACCTGCACCGACCTGGCCGATTACCGGTTTGGGATCACCGTTTGCATCCGTTGTCTTTGTCTGAAGCTTAGAATAAAGAAGTGTTTTAAACTCCACTGTCTCTTTTTTATAGCCTGTCGTATTGACATTAGACAGGTTATTGGAAATTGTGTCGATTGCATTCTGCTGTGCAATCATGCCCGATGCTCCGGTCCATAAAGAACGTACCATACGGCATTACCTCCTTAACAGATAAACATTATACGCGTCCAACCGAGTTTACAGCCTGATCCAGAGTAGAATCCATTGTCTGGACTACTTTCTGATTTGCTTCATACGCTCTTGTAATTGCAATCATCTGTACCATTTCCTGTACGACATTTACATTGGACTGCTCCAGGCAGCTTTGTCTGAGCGCCCCCGCCGCCTCGATCTGTGTGGCTCCGTCCACCGGTTCATACATCGTGTCCGCAAACTTTTTCAGATAGTTGTAATCCTCAAAGTCTACTATAACTACTTTATCAATTGCTTCCCCGTTTGCATAAACAGTTCCGTCCGTGTCAAATACAATAGTGGCATCTGTCGGCACCTGTAAGTCTCCCGACTCGCCCTGCAGATGGTTTCCGTCTGCGTCCGTAATATAGCCTTCCTGAGTGATTGTAAAGTTGCCTGCCCTTGTATAGCGGATATGGTCGTTTCCAGCAGCGTCTGTTACTTTCATCTGGAAAAAGCCTTCTCCGTCAAGTGCAAGGTCATAGGTATTGCCTGTAACCCTAAGAGGGCCTTGCTTATGATTTGTATATACTTCTCCGACCTTCACTCCAAGCGACATGGAACCGATGATTCTGTCCTGCTTTCCTTCTGAAAAGTCACGAATCTTGATTGTCAGCATATCGTCAAAGGACTGGCTTGTAACGCCTTCCTGCTTATAACCTGTTGTTGCTGCATTGGCAATATTGTTTGCGATGACATCCAGCCGCTTCTGTTCATTGTAAAGCCCTGTCCATGCCGTATAAAGCCCACGTACCATAAAAAACCTTGCCTTTCCGTAACCTGCGAATTCTTGATGCCAAAAAGCATAAGCTTTTTGGCGTATGGACCGCAGGTACAAATTTGCGTGTGAAAAATTTATTTTTCACACTAACCTCCTAATCTTATGCCTGCCGTTCTGCTTAAGAAATCTTTCCGCTCAAAAATTCTACATATTTTCCGGTCCCAACTGCAACTGCTGTCATTGGGTCCTCTGCTGTCATTGTTGTAATACCAGTCTTTTCTTCAATCAGCTCCTCCAGACCATATAACAGACAGCCGCCGCCGGTCAGGACAATTCCTCTGTCTGCAATATCTGCCGCAAGCTCTGGCGGAGTCTTTTCCAGTACACTGTGTACTGCTTCGACAATCTGCGACGTTGTCTCACGAAGCGCTTCTTCTGTCTCTTCTGAGGTCACGGAAATTGTCTTTGGAAGACCCGTGACAAGGTTACGCCCTTTTACGTCAAGCGAAACCGATTCTGGCCTGCGGTATGCCGAACCGATTTTAATCTTGATGTCTTCCGCAGTACGCTCGCCAATCAGAAGATTGTGCTTCTTTCTCATATAGCGCACAATTGCCTCATCAAAATCATCGCCTGCAATCTTAATTGAAGTGCTGACAACCGTACCACCAAGAGAAATTACCGCGATGTCGGTCGTTCCGCCGCCAATATCTACAATCATATTGCCACAGGCTCTGGAAATATCAATTCCTGCACCAATAGCTGCTGCAATCGGCTCCTCAATAATTGCAACCTCTCTTGCACCTGCCTGATAAGTTGCATCTTCTACCGCCTTTTTTTCTACTTCTGTTACGCCGCTTGGCACACAGACGCTGATTCTAGGCTTTCTGAAACGCTGCTTGCCAACTGCTTTCTGAATAAAATATTTCAGCATTTTTTCCGTTACAGTATAGTCGGAAATAACGCCCTGACGCAATGGACGTACGGCAACGATGTTTCCCGGCGTTCTGCCGAGCATCAGCCTTGCCTCTTCTCCGATTGCCTTTATTCTGTTTGTATCGCGGTCAAATGCTACAACAGAAGGCTCCTTTAATACAACGCCTTTTCCTCTTATATAAACAAGTACACTTGCAGTTCCCAAATCAATTCCAATGTCACTACCTAACATCTGCGTATCTCCTTTCAAATTGCCTCGGTCTTATCAGAAAAATCCAATATTACTTTTCTGTGGCATATATGTTTATATTATATACGCATTCTGTCAATATTTCAAAGAAAATTTTAACACCATTCAGTATATCGGCATGTTTCCCTGATTTTTTTACACCCTCTGATTGTTTTTGTGTTTCATCATGCTGTCACTTGAAAACTTCTTGTTTTTTCCAAGCAATAGCAGCACTGCCGGAGACAAATTCCCATTGGAAGTATGAACCGGTAAAAGCTCCCTTATACAAAAGCTTTTGTGCCTATTATATCTATTATATCATAGAACGCTTCTAAAAAACAGCTTTTTCGTTGACAAAATCATACCTCCACGGTATGATGAAAACAATAATTCTTAAAGATATTAAAACGACTGCCATAAAACAAATTTCAGGAGGTTCTGCCATGTCAGCCGACACAACCGCAAAAAAAATGGAACTGCTTTTTCTCCATGTCGCCGCTTATCGCGGGCTGGTACTTTCCAGTTATGTCTTATCCGCGCTGCTTGCACTTTCCTTCCTTTGCCTTCTTTTAACCAAATATAAAACACCCTCTCCTCTTTATCTCCTGTTCCTCTATTCCGTGCTTCCTTATTTGATTCGCACCCTGTTGGAGCAAAAGACTGCAAAACAAAAAAAAGAGGAAGAATGCCTGTTTCCTCTTTTCCGCCACAAATATCACTATTCTAAACTACGCCATACCGCAGCAAGCATCAGCTATCTGATTGCATTTTTCCTGCTTGGTGCATGGCATTTTTCTTATGCGCTCCATTCCGGCACTCCTGTGCTTATATGCAGGCTTCCTGCCTGTATTGCTGCAATTAGCCTCTTTGTGCGTCTGGCTGCCACTATCATCTACCGGATTTATTTCCGAAGCAACCCTCTTGCGGCAATGCGGTAAAAAAATTGTCACAAGTGCTGTGATACAACGCTTGTGACAATTACAAATCCACAAAACAGATTTGGCCTTATGGCACAATTCCTTATAAAGCTAGGATGCAAAAGCAATATGTTTATGCTTTAAGCCTGATACGCCTCTCGCTCTGCCTGTCGAATAAATAAACGCTCTCAAAAGGAATTGCAAACTCCATTTTAGAATCCATTTCCGGTGTGTCATGCGGATCGACTTTAAGAATCGACTTTACTCCGTTTATATCCACATAGACATTTGTGCTGTCGCCTAACAATTCTGTAAGCTCAACACTGCAAGATAGCTGATAAGATTTGCTTACATCTTCCTTGCCCGGCAACCTGATTGCTTCTGGCCGGAACCCAAAGGCAATCTCTGCATTTTCGTATTTTTCAAGGACGCTCCGGTCTGCAACCGCGCTTAAGTCAATCTCGTTGTTGCTGATCTTAATCTTTCCATGCTTTAATTTAGCATCAATAAAGTTCATCGGCGGTTCTCCGATAAATCCTGCAACAAACATATTAGAAGGATTAAAGTATAAATCATGTGGCGTCCCCACCTGCTGAATATAGCCATCCTTCATTACAACGATTCTGTCTGCCATTGTCATGGCTTCTGTCTGGTCGTGTGTTACATAAATCGTAGTAGCCCCTGTCTCACGGTGAATCTGTGTAATTTCAGAGCGCATCGTCACTCTCTGCTTGGCATCCAGATTGGAAAGCGGCTCGTCCATCAGGAAAATATCTACCTTGCGGATAATCGCACGTCCAACGGCAACTCTCTGCCTCTGTCCGCCGGAAAGCGCACGCGGCTTTCTGTCCAAATAATCAGTAAGGCCAAGAATCTTCGCAGTATTTGTTACCTTTCTGTCGATTACATCTTCATCCACACCTTGAAGCGTAAGGCCAAATGCAAGATTGTCATAAACTGACATATGCGGATAGAGTGCATAGCTCTGAAAAACCATAGCAACACCACGCTCTCTGGGACCTTTTTCATTTGCCCTGACTCCATCAATGAAAAAATCGCCTTTGCTGATGTTTTCAAGTCCTGCAATCATACGCAGTGTTGTGGATTTACCGCAGCCGGACGAGCCGACAAATACGATAAATTCGCCCTTTTCAATCTCCAGATTGAAATCGTGAACAGCATGAAATCCGTTTGGGTAAATCTTATTGATTCCTCTCAATGTTAAATACGACATAATGGTACTCCTATGATTTCTTAAATTCTTTCCTAAGGCAGCTTCCGGAACAATGCCCTTTTTTCTCTGCCCACTTCTACAGTTTCTGATATAAATTGCTTGTTTCCCTGCTTAGAAAATTCCGACTGCCCGCAAAAGCGTGACATAAACAAAAATTGTCACAGTGCTGACAATACTGGTCCATACAACCAGCTGTCCTGCAAGCTCATCATCTGCACCCATTTCTCGCGCCATAATTGCGCTTGAAACCGCAACAGGAGTTGCAAATACTCCGATAAATGTTGCAAAATGTTCTCCTCCAAAGCCCGGTGTTACCATATCCCGAAGAAGATATGCTGCCAAAAGGCCAAAAAATGGAACTGTAACTGTCCGCATCACTGTTCCAAATGCAATTTCTTTCCACAGTTTAGACACTGCAGAAAATTCAAACCTGCCGCCTAAAACAATGAGTGCAAACGGAGTACAGATAGATTTTACATTCTCCAACGATTTATATAGCACCTGTACATCACGAAGCCTGAAACTGATTCCCTGATGTACAAACAGCTCACGGACTCCAAGTGTAGCAATTCCAAGAAGAGTCGCAGCAATCAGCGGATTCTTTATAATGCCGGAAAGTATTTTTTTGATATTGATTTTTTCTTTTGTATCATTGCTGTTAAAAATGGTAAGTGTAACTACACCAAGCATATTAAACAGAGGCACACAGAATGCAGACATAACGCCTGCTGCTGCTGCGCCTTTGTCTCCGAACAAAGAGGTGGCAAGTGGAAGCCCGATGATTGCATAATTGGAACGGAACATCGCCTGAATCAACGCCCCACGCTTTGCATTCTCTTTTGTAAATGCACAAGTAACAGCAATTGCAAGAAAAAAAATCACAAGAACTGATACAATGCCATACAGCACAAAAGCTATATTGATTTCCCGCAGGCTGCCTATTCCGTAAACGTTGTAATAGAGCAGCGCTGGCAAAAGCACCCTAAATGTAAATTTGTTTCCAACGTCCAAAAACTCCTTACTAAGCATTCCGATTCGTTTCAGAATATAGCCCAGCACTATTAATAAAATAATCGGAAGAACTGCATTTGCTGCAAACAGAAAAGCATCTGTCATAATATCAACCCATCAAGAGAATAGTACTCTCTAAGATATTGTTCCGTCGCGTGAACCATACAAGCAAACAGTTCCTTTGCATCAGAAAGTGTCAGTTCAGAACAAAGCGGCTGGTTTACAAATGCCTCAAAAATTTCACGGAAATCACGGTGCTTTATACCGTTGTAAGTATTTTCAATATTCAGCGCGTTCCGCAGCACCAGCGCATTGACACTCTTTGGAAGCGGCCTTGCAGCTATTGGCTTTACACTGTCACGCGAAAACACACAGTTTGTTTCTACAACTGAACCAAGGGGCAGTTCTGCCATCTGGCCAACGTTTATGGTATTGGCATTGGAAACCTTTGGTGGAATCAGTCCGAGCAGCGCTTTCATAAGTTCTACAACTTCTTCATCGCTTTTTTTGACTTCTATAGCCTCTTTCCCATCCGCAACACGGCGTGAATAGTTGATTTTATTGATTCTGTCCTGCTTCCGGTAATCTACCGTAGTCAAATGATACAGCCACCGGTCCGCATCTTCCTTATCTTTTAAATACCAAGAAGGATTCATAAATTCAACCAGATGCCTGTCGCCCGCTGCTGCAAGCACACCAAACCGCCGGAATAAATCCATCTTTACTTTATTGCCATAGCGGAATGGGTCATTATGGAAATCATCTGGTGCAACCCCAATATGTTCACAATAGCCCTTTTCGTAGAAACGATCAATAAACTCCGGCAATACCTTAAGCATATCGTTTCCGTTGTAATTTGCCTCTGTAATCCAAGTAAAATGGTTTACTCCACAGGCATCAATCAGCATCTCACTCCTTGCAGGTCTTGCAACGCCTAATACTTCCTGCGCCACACAGCACAAAAACTCCTGTGCATGAAATACCTCATGGCAGCACCCAAACGCTTTTATTTCCGGAAAAACATCATAAAGTGTTTTAGTGCAGGCAGTCATCGGATTTGTGAGATTGATGACCCACGCATTTGGGCAATGCTTTTTTATTTCACGCGCAAATTCCTCATAAATCGGAACCGTACGCATGGCGCGCAGCACTCCGCCGGGACCTACCGTATCACCTACTGACTGATAAATTCCATATTTTTCAGGAAGATGGACATCTCCCTGCATTTCATCAAATGTCCCAGGTAAAATAGAACATGCCACAAAATCTGCTCCATCCAGCGCCTCGCCGATTTCCGTATAAACTCTATATTCCCATTTGGAAACCGTTTCAGCGGACTGATTGATTCTCTCTCCAATTTTTTGGTTCAGCTCTGCGGCAGGAACATCAATGTCATAAAGCGCTATTTCTCCACAAAAGCCTTCAGAAAGCGCCAAATCCATCATAAACACTCTTGCCCATGCCTTTGAGCCTCCGCCTATATAAGCGATTTTGACATTTTTCATACCATCATCCATTCCGAGAACGTTTAACGTTCGAACAACCGCAGGAAAAATTCACGAATATGATTTTTCTTGTCGGATAAGGTGAATAAAGTTCACCGGCTATTTGTGACGTTCTCGGCACAAACAGCTGATTGAAAAATAAGTTATTAAACTTATTTTTCAATCTGTGTCTCCGCATTAAAATATTTTCCGTATAGGGCCTGAGTATCAAAAGAGGTTTTTGAGTCACTAAGCCATATAGCAAAAACAATTTATTTTAATGTCCGGTGGAAACTTTTTTATTTGCATCACGGAAAATCTTTACCATCGTATTTTTCATTGTAACAAATAGCATGTCAACACCCATGTAAAAAATTCCAAACAAGAGCGGCTCAACTCCGAGAGCAACCGTCTGTGCCTCTTCCACGTTACCAACCAATATAATATTTATAATATTGTATATCTGAATTACACAATACAGCACTACCCCGGCATAAATCACGTTCAAAAATAACGTCCAGAATTTTCGGAATGGAATCATCATCCATTTGTCATATGCACCCTTTTCCGGTTCAAAGTAATGCAGCAGCTGATTTACCATCAAATCTGTAGACATCCCTAAGCCAACTGCCAATGCAACCATCAGGTCAAGCCCAAAAACATACATACCCAAACCCCAAAGAAAAAAGTAACAGATAGCACCACTGAACCAAAACTTTACAAACAGAATTTTGATCCAAGACGGAATATGGGACTTTCCTTTTGAAGTATATTTGTTAATTTCTTTATAAGAAACTTCCGGTGCCGATTTTGCATTGACAAGACGGTTGACGGCGTCTGCTTTCAGGCTGTAGTCATTTTCAGCTGAAGGTTTTTCTTTTTGCTGTTTTTTTTGTTCTTTTGACATAATGATACCTATGCAAGGAAAGCAGCAAGGCCTCATATAGCCAACGCTGCTTCCTGTTCAAGAAACTGTTTTCAGTCCTCTTCGGAAATGTCGATTGCTTCCATTTCCCCATTGCCTTCTACTTCAATAGAAGTATTAATTTTCTTTAAAAGCTTTCCGTAAACAGGCAGCATAAGTACCAGCAGAGCACAGACAGCAACAAATACTATGTGCAGTGTAACAATATTTTGCGCAGCAGAAATATAGGCTGTGTCTTCCGTAATAACAATTGGATTATCCGGACGGTTCAATGCCCTTGTAATCCTTGTAAGATAAACGCTGTCTGCAAATACCATAATCCCCATCATCAGAAACAAAAGCCCTAACATTACTTTATTTGGCTTCTGCCTTTTTGGAAATGCCCTTAAAAAGCAAACGAAAGAAAGTATGGAAAACAACATTGCTGCAAACTCACACTGACCCATATTAGGGGAATTGATTCTTGCCGTAGTATTCGCTATGGACGTAAGGTTCAGCGAATAGACAAGAAATGCTACCGCCAGCGCGACAAGAGAAATATTCTGCGGGCTACGTTTCAGAGAAACGAAAAACTTACGGATAAACTCTTTCACTCCTCGCCTCTGACCGGCGGATACTTGTTTTTGTTTCATCTGGTTCGCTCTCCTTATTATAATCTAATTGCATTAGTTGTCTGTTTATCAAAGAAATGCTTTCTGTTGAAAGAAACCAGAACCTTATCTCCCGGTTTATAGTTAAACCAGCCACGGAACTTACAGGTTATCTTGTGTTTCTTTAATACACCGTTAATCAAAGTCATCTGACCAAGGTTCTGGTTAGAAGAAACCTCTACTCCGATGCTTCCGCCCTCAGAAATATCTTCTGGACGAACCCCAAATGTTACTGTCTTTCCTTCATAACCAGCTAACATTTTCTTTTCTTCTGGTGTAAGCTCAAAGCTGAAATCTTCGCATACGACTTGGCCGTTCTTTATCTCAACATCAAAGAAATTCATCGGAGGAAGTCCGATAAAACCTGCAACAAAGAGATTTGCCGGAGTATCATAAAGTTCCAATGGCGTACCGATTTGCTGAACGTGGCCCATTGACATACATACAATCCTGTCGGCAAGTGTCAATGCTTCTGTCTGGTCATGTGTCACATAGAGCATTGTCGCTTTCAGGCGCTTATGCAGCAGCAATATCTCACGCCGTGTAGCCCCACGCAGTTTTGCGTCAAGATTAGAAAGCGGCTCATCAAACAGGAATATCTTTGGAGTACGTACAATTGCACGTCCCATTGCAACTCTTTGGCGCTGACCACCAGAAAGCTGGTTTGGCTTTTTATTTAACTGGTCAGTAAGCCCTAATATCTCTGCTGCTGCTAATACTTTCTGATGGATTTCATTTTTATTTTCCTTACGGAGCATCAGCGAAAATGCCATATTCTCATAGATTGTCATATGACCGTAAAGTGCATAGTTCTGAAACACCATTGCAATATCACGGTCTTTTGGCGGCATAGCAGTAACGTCTCTGCCGTCGATAATCAGCTTCCCTGCAGAAATATCTTCAAGTCCCGCTACCATACGCAGTGTTGTTGACTTTCCACAGCCAGAAGGACCAACCAGGACGATCAGCTCGCCGTCTTTTACATCAAGGTTAAAGTCATATACAGCCTGAACCTTGTTATCATATATTTTTTCGAGATGCTGTAATTTTAGATCGCTCATGGCTTGCTCCCCTTGCCTTTTTTATCAAGTTCTGCCTGGTAACTTACAAGTGTACGAGTTTTGATAAATGCAATGATTCCTGCAATAATACAAAGTACCGCAGACGCAATTAAATAAATACATACTTGCGTAAACTGTTCGCTTTCCATTACAACCTGCTGCACATCACCCATTGTGATAGTGTCGGACTTTGCCGACAATGGCAGAATAAAAATACGGATAATCTGTCCGATTCCCAAAGCTGCCAGCACGAACGAGTAACTGATTTTATAGCTTTTTACTCCTTCAGAAGAAAGAAATGCAAAAAGCATAAAAAGCAGATTGTATACAACAGAAATCCCTATAATCAGCTTATAATAATATGAGCCAACATCAGATTTATATATATTGACAAAGTAAAGCGCGTTAAAAACGATTGCAAGCAGCGTTAAGTTTGCGGAAAGTTTATTTTTCGTATAACGCAGGCGATCCTTTTTAATGAGGGCATCATTATTTGGCATCATGCTCTCACATCCTTTCTGCTGCCGATAAGACGCTTCTCTTCTTTCATCATAATCAGTTTCAAAATCAAATTTACAAAAAGCAGCACTGTAACAATCAGAAGAATTCCGAATACAACAACACTTATATCAAACCAAAACGTAGATTCTGTGTAGTATGTATTCCATAGTTCGGAATGGAATTTCAGCTGTTCAAAATCAATCTGCTGGTACTGAGCCTTATAAGCAAAGACTTCTAAAAGAGCCCAAACAGATGCTGCAACATTACATACCACAGAAAGCCCTATCGCAATGTAATTGCCAATATAGTATTTTCTGCGAGAATGAGTGTTAGTGATAAATAGTATCAAGGTAACAAAAATCAGCCCAATGGCAACATATGTGAGGTTATGGTTAAACTGCTGCATATCATAGTAAATAATCGAACCTTCCACCGTTGTTTCCAGATAATCATCCGGATTCATCATTGTGGAATACAGGCTGTCATATAAGTCAGTCATAAGCCCCAAGGAATAGACAAATACAATACCCGATGCAAAAAGCATCAGCATACATACTATTCGTTGAAAAACCAGTTGCTTTTTATACATAGCTCCTCCTTTATGCGGGAAGGAATTTTTTCTTTTCTTACATAACACAAGAGATACAGCACCGTACAAAACCGGCTTTATGGGACGGTTTTGCACGGTACCGCAATCAAATAGTCTGTTTACAGGACAACTTTACAAGAACCTGATTAGTTAAGTTCCTTGTAGTAGTTTACAAGCTTCTGCCAAGCCTGATCCTTTAAAGCAAGATACTGCTTGCCATTCCAGGAATTTGTAACAGTATTTACAGTTTCGGCAGCAGAGGACGTACCCTCACCGGAATAACCACCGCAGATAATGTCAACAAATAAGTTCTGTCCATCCTTGTTCTGACCGAATCTTCCCTTAGAACCAAGCTCTATAAAACCGGAAATCATATCATTTTCTGGCTTTGTATTTGGAAGAACAGTAGGAACGGAAGTATACCAGGAGTTTTCAGTGAGTGCAAGCTCAGGATGCTTAATTGTTCCGAATCCAATAGCGTTGGAAATATATCCTGCACCCTCTCTGCCTACTTCATGAGTACACTGATACTCAAATGCCTGACTCTTAACAAAGCTTAAAGTAGAACCTAAATATTTACGAGCATAGTTGGTGTAGTTACCGGAAGCTTTTGACCAAAGTTCAGCATAAGTTGCATCAGCAATTACCGGCATATCTACGCCGTTAAACTTAAAGGTTTCACCCTGCTTGATAAATGCATCAGGACCATAAGACATCAGAATCTGTCCTTCTGGGCTGTAAGCGTAGTCAATCAGCTTTAAAGCCGCATTCAGTTTATTTGTATCACTGCCAACACCCTTTACAGAGATTCCCCAACCATCTGTCTTAACAGAACGCCAGGATTCTGTAAATCTCATATAAACGCCGTCTGCATTTGAACCGTCATACCAACGTGCAACAGGAACCATAGCTGCCATATATTTCTCGCCTTCCTGAAGCTTTGTCTCATTGAGGACGGTCTGAGTCTGGTTATAGTCATAGTGCATAAATCCATTGTCATTCTCAAGGTAAGTGCTGGAGCTTTCTTTGGAGCTGTCAAGGTATGCCTTAGAAATCAGGCCTTCCTTAGCCATTGCATTCATTCTCTCAAGAGCAACATAGGTGTCAGCTTCCTGACGTGCATCATGCAGATGTCCGTCTGTACCAATATAGAGGTAATCCTGTCTTGCTTCCAAACCACGAACACCAAACAGGGAACCTGCAAAACGGAACATATCAACTCGGCGCTGATTGTTATCGTCCTCACGAGAGAACAGACCCTGTACGCTGTCTGTGCCGTTCAGTGTAGGAGCATTAGCAACTACGCAGCGAAGAAGAGCTACTAATTCATCTGCGTCCCAAGCTGCATTCTGACCTACGAAAAGGTCGGAACGAGTTGTTCCATAATAGCCATTGTATGCTTTGTCAATGTAATCACGAAGCATATTAACAGCTTCTACACCGCTCATGGAGCCTTTGGCATTCATGTTAGCGATGATATTGCCTGCTGCATCATAGTCTTTTGTTACCTTTTCTACGCCCGAAGCATCTTTCTTGACAACATCGATTTCAATTTTGCCGGATGTAGGCATGTAAGGCTGATAAACAGGTGCCGAAGTCGTGCCGCTCTTATCTGCGCTAAACTGTCCGTCGCCATCTAAAAGCTTCTGAACCCAGTCAACTCTCATAAGAGGCATACGCTCAATATCGTTTACACCATCAAAGTATGGGGAGAAGTAAATCGCACCCTTTTTGTCACCGCTTGTAGAACCTGTAATGGATAAGCGAACGATAGGATTCTGTTCCAGATATGCCTTGAAGTTCGGCATGCTGTCAAGATAATCAGCAAGGTTTACAAGCAGACCTGCTGTACCGTTCTCAGTAAGAAGAGTAGCTGTACCGCTGACCATATCTACTTGGTCTAACTGCTCTTTCCAGTACTCAAATTCCTTTGTGGAATTGTTGCCCTGATACTTATCCTCAAATTTAATGTTCAGCTTTTCCTGAACTGTTACCCATGTAGGCTTTAAATCACCTGCATTGTAGGTCTTTCCATCGGCCAGAGTAATTCCTTCGCCTGCAACTTCTGCAGAGAAAGAAATACCTGTGTCCTTGCTGTTATAGCCTGTTGCCATACGAAGCACAGTACCTGCTGCATAAGTAAGCTCAGGCGCAGGATTGTTGCCTTCATTGCCTTTGTTATCGTTGTTATCCCCATTGTTGTTGTTTTCATTAGGACCCTGTGTAACTTTAGGCTCATCAGGATTCTTCTCTTCCGGCTTGCTGCATCCTGCAAGGGAACCCACAACAAGGGTAGCTGCCAATAACAAAGCTGTAAATTTTGTCCTCTTCATTTTCTCCTCCTTTTGGTTAAAAAAATTGTGAAATCTATATCAACCGTACAAGCGGCCGACATCTTCTTACTCCTTTACACCGCCGGCGTTTACGCCCTTTGCAAAATACTTTTGGATAAAAGGATAAATAATAAGAATCGGAACAATGGAACAAATAATCAACGCATAAATTACTGAATCTGAGGCAAATGCTTCATTCCAGCCTGCCATTGCCTCCGGGTCCGTGTATTCTTCCAATCTCAGTCGGATAAATACCTGAAGCGGGTGTTCATTGGAGTTAGAAATCATCTGTCTTGCCCAGAAATATCCATTCCAACGCGATATTCCAAAAAACAAGGCAACCGTTGCAATAATAGATTTGCTCATTGGAATATAAACACGCCAAAGAACCTGCATCTCTGAAGCACCATCAACAATCGCTGCCTCTTCTATTTCAGATGGCACCCCTTCAAACGAGTTACGCAGCAGGATAATATTCATTGCTGCCATACCCATTGCAATAACAACAAGCCATTTATCATCCATAATCCCAACGGCATTAAATGCTCTCTTGGTGGCCAGATAATTCAAATACTGCGGAACAATACCTGCACTGAACCACATAGTAAATACAAGAAAGAAGTTAAATCCCTTACGGAACAGCAGACGCTTTTTAGATAATGCATATGCACCAAGTATGGAAACTCCAAGCGCCCAAATGGTTCCGTAAAATGTAATAAACAATGTATTTGTATAGGCATTCCAGAACATATTGTTGTTGAACATTCTGGAAAACGCGTCAAACTGAATATCCTTAGGGAACAAAATCAGTTCGTTATATTCTACTGCATGCTTTCCGCTGATAGATGCTGAAATAGTATAAAGGAACGGATACAGGCAGCAAAGCGCAAACGCCGTAAGCAGCGTATAGCTTATGATTTTAAATATAAGTTCGGAAATTTCGAGTCTTCTTTTCATGGTAAACTCCTTTAATAGAGCGATACGTCAGATGCCTTGCGAGCTATCGTGTTTGCGCCAATAACTAACAGCATTCCAATTACATTGTTCATCATTTCCGCCGCAGAGGCAATGCCTTTCATTGTATTGCCAATACCATATCTGTTTGCAAATGTTGACACAACGTCTGCAGTAATATAAGTGTTTGGATTATACAAAAGCAAAACTTTTTCGTAACCAACATTAAGCAATGAACCTATTCTTGTAATAAGCATGATAACAATAGTGGAAAGGATGCTTGGCAGAACAACATATTTCATCTGAGCCAGCTTTCCTGCACCATCAATCTGTGCCGCTTCGTAGCTTGTTGGCGCAATCGCAATAATTGCAGCAAAGAATACAATGCTGTCGTATCCTGCTCCCTCCCAGATTCCGCTGATCTGATAGATTGCCCTAAAGAACGATGGGTTGTTCATCAGTCCTGCGTAAGCTGTTTCTTCGGAGATCATTCCTAACTGAACTAAAAACTGTGATAAAATACCGGTGCCTGAAGTAAGAGAACCCTGCTTTACAAGCATCATTACCAACGATGTCATTACTACAGTTGACATGAATTTAGGCAGGTATGTAACAACCTGATAGATGCTTCGGGCAATATTGGAACGGATTTCGTTGAAAAACAGAGCAATGATAATTGGCATTGGAAATCCAAAACACAATCCGTAGAAACTCAGTAAAAACGTATTTCGGAATGCGCGCCAAAACTCTGTAGAGAGGCTTCCCGAACCTACAAGCAGTGACCTGAAATACGAAAAACCAGAATAGAACTGATCGGCAACCGGCTTTACATCATCAGTTACCTTAAAGCATCCGAGCAGCTCATACATTGGGAAATAGCGCCACAGCAGGAAGACCACAAGCATCGGGACAAGCATCAGATAGAGCCTCCAGTCCTTTAGCACAGTCCTCAGAACATTTAGCCAATGATGCTTTTCAACATCATCGCGCACAACCTGTTCGGGATTTTCGATGTAGGTGCCGCTCTCTTCATCAAAAATCAGATAGTCGGTAACATTCAGTTGCATCTTTCAAACCTCCTGTAATCATGATACTTTTGCGTTATATATGCTGTTTCAGTATTGATTTTCATTTTGCTCACGTTTTCTTTCCTCCGCAGTACGGATGAGATATGCCCTCTGGTCTTCAAAAAGGCCATCCAGCCTGCCGGCAATCAGTACAATCACAACTGCAAAAAGCAGGGAAAGGGAATCGGTGGTAAGAAACATCACAAGGGAATCCAAAGATGCTCCGAAGACAAGAGCCACCAGCCATCTTCCAAACTGCGCCCCAAAATAAGCTGCTGCTGCAAACAAAACTGCAAAGGCCGCTTTGCTCCGGACCTTTTCCTTGCCATGTGTTTTAAAGAGAATCATTGCTGCCAGTGCTGCACAGTTTCCGATACAATAAATCGCAAATTGTTCAGGGCTTGCTCCAGAAGCAACACAAAATGCCGCGCCTCCGACAACCGCATGGATTGCCGCATAGCCGCTCCAGCGCATCATAACTATACAAACTATGGTTATGGTTGGGGAAAGTGTATAGAGTTCTGAAGGAAACCATTTGGTCGCAGCCGTTGCTGTGAGCATTTCAAAAACAAACAAAAGAACCGCCATAATTCCAAGGTCAATTGCTCTGTACTGTCCAAAGGTTCTTTGTTTCATCCGGTATACCTGCTTCTTCCTAAAATATATGCAATGTGGCGGTCTCTTGAAGTTCCCGCGGCACATTGGCATAAAGCCACAAACAAGACATCTGAAGGCTCGTCTTTTTTGTATGAAATCTATAATAATTCTACCACAGTTACCATACTTTTTCAAGTACTATGAAAAATGATTTATCAAAATTTGTAACAGGCAGCTTTCCCTTGTTTATTATAGGTTTCCCATTTTCCACGTAATATATTTCAACGGCAAAACATAAAGGAGCAGATAAATATGAAACACCAGTCAAATACAAGGGCTATGTGGCTGCAGGCTTCGCTTTTTCACCCCATGCATCACAATAAAATAACTGCAGACCAAAATCAGATCGGCACCTGTCCACGCCATAATTTCCGCATAAAATATGCCAGTTTCCCCAACAACCATAGGCAGCCGGATGGCAGTCACTGCCCTCATAAGAAACTCTGCAATGCCAGAAAGCATAGGAAACAACGTATTTCCCATTCCCTGAATTGTAGAGCGTGTCGCATGCAGGATATAGAGAACCGGAAGAAAAACACTCATAATTGAAAGATAATAATAAGCAATCTTCAATGTCTGCTCCACTTCTTCCGGAGTGCCTGAAATAAAGCAGCTTAATATTGCCTTTCCAAAAATCAGCATAACCGCTGCAATCAGCACCGAAGTCACCAGTGAAATCAGGACAGCAGATTTCATGCCCTTACGAATGCGGTCTATCCTGCCCGCACCCAGATTCTGCCCTACATAAGTAACCATAGAATAACCATATGAGGTAGCAGCTACTTCAAGCACTCCATAAAGTTTATTCGTTGCAGTAAAGCCTGCAATAAAGATTACCCCAAAACCATTGACTACCGACTGCACAATCATTCCGCCCACAGAAATAACGGCATTTTGGAATGCCATCGGAAATCCAAGTATCAGCAGCCGCACAGAACGGCGGCCCTGCAGCCTGAAATCTGATGGGGAAACCGCTAACAGCTCTATTTTACGAATATGATAGATGCAAAACAGGCTTGAAACCAGCTGTGCAATCAAAGTAGCTACAGCCGCACCAGCAATACCAAAATCAAAAACCAGCACAAACAGAAAATCCAGTATAATGTTGACAGCCGCCGCAACAATCATAGCATACAAAGGGGTTCTTCCATCCCCAAGAGAACGAAGAATTGTCGCAAACAGGTTATATGACATTACAATAGGGATTCCCATATACATGATCCGCAGATATAAAAGCGCGTCACCAATAATCTCCGGCGGTGTATCCAAAAGTTCCAGAACCGGATATGCCATCCACTGCCCGGCACCCAAAAGCAATACAGCCGACAGTAACGACAAAATAACAGAAGAGCCAACCGTTTTGCAAAGATCCTTGTATTTCCCCGCACCGAATTCCTGCGCCATAAGAATTCCAAAACCCTGCGTAATTCCCTGAATCATGCCAAGCATCATCCAGTTCATCCAATCTGCTGCACCAAGGGCAGCAAGAGCATTTACACCAAGCGCCTTTCCTACTACCATTGTGTCCACAACGGTATAAAGCTGCTGAAATATATTCCCGACCATTAACGGCATGGCAAAGGCAAAAATCAAAGAAGCAGGCTTTCCCTCTGTCATTGTCTTAATACGTGATGCCATATTAACCCTCATTTCTGCGCTTTCTTAAAGCAAATGGATTTGCCAACATCGACACACAGATGGCGACGCCAGCATAGAAAAAGGCTTCCGAAGAAACCCTCGGAAGCCCTGAAACTGCTATATTGATAAAAAATTACTCAATAATCTTAGCTACCTTGCCGGAACCTACGGTTCTGCCGCCCTCACGGATAGCGAAGCCAAGACCCTGCTCCATAGCGATTGGGTGAATGAGTTCAACTGACATTTCGATGTTGTCACCTGGCATGCACATTTCAACGCCGTCTGGAAGGTTACAAACACCTGTTACGTCTGTTGTTCTGAAGTAGAACTGAGGTCTGTAGTTGTTGAAGAAAGGAGTATGACGTCCACCTTCATCCTTTGTCAGAACGTAAACCTGAGCTGTGAACTTCTTGTGGCAGGTAATGCTGCCTGGCTTACAAAGAACCTGTCCTCTTTCGATTTCAGTTCTCTGAACACCACGAAGCAGAGCACCGATGTTATCACCAGCCTGAGCTTCATCAAGGAGCTTACGGAACATTTCGATACCGGTTACTACAGTCTTACGAGTTTCTTCCTTAACACCAACGATTTCAACTTCTTCGTTGATATGAAGAGTACCACGCTCTACACGGCCTGTAGCTACAGTACCACGGCCTGTAATGGTGAATACGTCCTCGACAGGCATAAGGAATGGCTTGTCTGTCTCTCTCTGAGGATCCGGAATCCAAGCATCAACTGCGTCAAACAATTCAACAATCTTGTCGCCCCAAGAGCTGCTTGGATCTTCGAGTGCCTTAAGAGCAGAACCCTGAATGATAGGAGTATCATCGCCTGGGAAGTCGTACTCGCTTAACAGCTCTCTGATTTCCATTTCAACTAACTCAAGGATTTCTGGATCGTCAACCATATCGCACTTGTTCATGAATACAACGATATAAGGAACGCCTACCTGACGAGAAAGTAAGATGTGCTCCTTTGTCTGAGCCATTACACCGTCAGTAGCTGCTACTACGAGGATAGCGCCGTCCATCTGAGCAGCACCTGTGATCATGTTCTTAACGTAGTCAGCATGTCCCGGACAGTCAACGTGAGCGTAGTGACGGTTGTCTGTCTCATACTCAACGTGAGCTGTAGAAATTGTGATACCTCTTTCTCTTTCTTCCGGAGCTTTATCGATATTCTCAAAATCTGTAGCTGTGTTTCCTGCTACTCTTTCGGAAAGTACCTTTGTGATAGCAGCTGTCAAAGTAGTTTTACCATGATCAACGTGACCAATGGTACCAATATTACAATGGGGTTTGTTTCTTTCAAATTTAGCTTTAGCCATTTCTAAAGTCCTCCTTTAAATTTTTTTAAAAAAATTTCCAATAATTTTCGATTGTCTCGGCTTCTTTGATTATATTAAATAATGCCAAGTTTTTCAA
>CAJTZB010000026.1 GCA_910583815.1 uncultured Lachnospiraceae bacterium | reverse complement strand
AATTAAAAAGCATGTCATCAATACAACAGAGGCGGCAGAACGTTTCCACAGGCATCATATGTATGACAAGGAAAAGCTGTTTGGCTACCGTCGTACATCAAAGGCAAATGTTTACAGTCTGGACGGTTTTGAAGATTATTTCTATGGTTATATGCCATCATCTACTGGAATCCTTACAGTGTTTGATGTATTTGCTTATGAGAACGGTTTCCTTTTGCTGACTCCGGATAAGGAGAACCCGGGGAAATTGGCGAAATTTGAAAGCAAAGATAAGTTTTTCCGTGTGCTGCAGGAATCTAATGAATGGGCAGGCATTATGGAAATTGAGACGGTTGGTGCAATGAACGACGCTCTTGTGGAAGGAAGACTGAATGAAATTATTCTTGTACAGGAAGCGTTTATGGAAAAGAAAATTGCAGAGATGGCAGAACAGATTAAAAAGCGCGGCGATGTAAAGTTTGTCATGATTGCAGGGCCTTCTTCCTCTGGCAAAACAACGTTTTCCCACCGTCTTTCGATTCAGTTAAAGACACTTGGCATGAAGCCGCATCCAATCGGAGTAGACGACTATTTCTTAAACAGGGAAGATACGCCGAAGCATCCGGACGGAAGCTATGACTTTGAGGCTCTGGAAGCAATTGACGTGGAGCAGTTTAACAAAGATATGCTGGCGCTGCTTCGTGGCGAAGAGGTAGAACTTCCAACATTTAACTTTAAAAAAGGAGTCCGTGAGTATAAGGGCAATGTGAAGAAGCTGGGTGCAGAAGACATTCTGGTTATAGAAGGCATCCACGGACTGAATGATGCACTTTCTCATCAGCTTCCGGTAGAAAGCAAGTTTAAAATTTATATCAGCGCATTGACGCAGCTTAACATTGACGAACATAACCGCATACCAACGACGGATGCAAGGCTTCTGCGCCGCATTGTGCGTGATGCAAGAACCAGAGGCTCTTCTGCTACAGATACGATACGCATGTGGCCGTCCGTCCGTGCAGGAGAGGAAAAGAACATTTTCCCATTCCAGGAATCTGCAGACGTGATGTTTAACTCGGCACTGTTATATGAACTGGTTATTTTAAAGCAGTTTGCAGAGCCGTTGCTGTTTGGTGTTGATAAAAATTCTGCGGAATATGTAGAAGCAAAGCGCCTGTTAAAGTTCCTTGATTATTTCCTTGGGGCAAGCAGCGAAGATGTGCCAAAGAATTCGATTTTGCGTGAGTTTATTGGAGGCAGCTGCTTTAGGGTATGATGCTGTCTGCACACCTTTGTCAACTGACAATGCGGAAGATAATTTGATATGGTCTATCATATTCGGATGCCAAAGCAGCCTTTCCGGGCTTTTGGCATCCGAATTTTTAATGAATAGAAATGTTATAAGTACACAAAATTATAGTTGCAGTCTGTGCACCTGCTCTGCTGCTTGGCAAGTAACAGAGGCTCCGGTAAAAATAAAAAATTATATAGAAAAACAGAATAAAAAAGGCAGTTTTTTAACTTAAATTGACGAAACACAGTTTTTATAGTATAACATAGATAGTATAAACCTTAGGAGGTAATGCTATATGAAATCTGATACGCCTTTCCGATGCCGGATTCAGAAAATAACCATTGAGAATTTGAAAAATGTATTTTATGGCGACGTACGTTTTGCAAGCAGCACATATGATGATATATTTCGGAAGGAATCAGATATTTTAGGGGTGTATGGACAAAACGGTTCCGGGAAAACTACACTTGTGTTTTCAGTTGATGTTTTAAAACAACTGCTTTGCGGCAGGCGTTTATGGAAGGATATGGACAAGTTTATACGAGTGGGTGCTTCTTCTGCCAAAATCAATTATGAAATCAGTCTGGAAAGCAAAGAATATGGGAATTATTTAGTCAATTATACCGTAGTGTTTAAAGTGAAAAAGTCATCCGCCGGACCAGTTGTCATGGGGCTGTTAGATGAGGAGCAGCATCTTGCAGAAGCTCCGGTATATTTGTCAGAAGAAAAATTGCAGTACAAAAAAATAAACGGAGAAAAGGGAAACCGATATAACGGAATTATAGAGTATAGTTATGACAATGGGAATGATATAATTTTTGGACCGGAAATACGGTACAGAGAATTTGTCGGAAAAGATAGAGGGCTTGCGGACGAATTGCGTTATTTGAAAAACGCAGTATATAAATCAGGCTCCTCCTTTATTTTTTCCATTGCAAAAATCAGCGATATTAGGAAAAGGCAGGGTTTTAGCAGAGAGCTGGTATATATTATGGATTCTATTAAGATGTTTGGCGTGGCAAAACTGTTTGTAATGAGCAATGTGCAGGCAAGCATTGTGAATGCCAATATTCTGCTGCCGATGTCGTTTTGCCTGATGGAAGATGACAGAGAAACTTTAAAATTAGTGAACATCAATATAAAACTTACGGATGAAACCAATGTCCCACAGGATGCATATGAATTGATTGCAGGCCGGTTTAAAGTAATAGACAGGGTGCTTGCGAAGGTTGTACCTAATATGTCGTTAAAGGTCGCAAATAGGGGGAGCAGGATAGATGAAAAAGGAGAGCCTTCTGTTATTATTGAGTTGGTGTCAGTCAGAAATGAAAATGAAATTCCATTAAGATACGAATCAGATGGGATAAAAAAACTTATTTATGTTATGTACAGCCTGATTGCAATGTACAATGATCCTTCGGTTACGGTCGCAATTGATGAGCTGGATTCGGGAGTATTTGAATATTTGCTTGGGGAACTCCTAAGCGTGCTGCAGGAGCATGCGAAAGGGCAGCTGATTTTTACTTCCCATAATCTGCGCGCATTAGAGGTGCTGGATAAAAAAAGCATCCTGTTTTCTACTGCAAATGAAAATAACCGATATATACGTTTTAAAAATATAAAGGCTTCCAACAATCTTAGGAATGTGTATTATCAGGATATTTTATTGGGCGGCCAGGACGAGTGTGTATATGAGCCGACAAGCCAGAGTTCTATCAGAAAAGCATTTCGGGAAGCAGGCGGTGATATAAATGGCTAGAAAGAAAATAGTACTGTTTATTGTGGAAGGGATCAATGATAAAACCTGCCTTGAAAGCGTGCTGGAGAAAATAATAGAATCAGACGAAGTGCGCTTTCAGGTTACAAATGGGGATATAACGTCTCGTTTTGATATAGACGAGTATAAAATAAAAAATGAAGTCGGAAAAGTCGTAAAAGCATTTAAGGACAAATATCATCTGGAAACAGGGAATTTTATGGAAGTAGTCCATATTATTGATACAGATGGGCTTTTTCTGAAAGAAGATTTTATTAAATATGCTGATACAGAAAAAACATTATATATGGAAGATGGAATCTATACAGATAATGTAGAAGGAATTGCTGAGAGAAATAAGAAGAAATCAGCGGTAGTGGAGCGAATGACAGAACTTGGTTCTGTATTAAAGGCAATACCATATAGCGTATATTATTTTTCATCCAATATGGATCATGTTTTGCATAACGATGCAAATTTGCAAAAAGAAGAGAAAGAACATTTGGCCGACATATTTGATGAAAAATATGCGGATGAACCAGAAAAATTTATTCGGTTTCTGAGTGACAGTCCTTTTTCAGTAAAAGGCACCTATGAGGAAACATGGGATTTTATTAAGATGGGAAAGAATTCTGTTCAGAGGTACAGCAATTTCGGAGGTTATTTTAGGACGCGCTGATAGTGGGCATACTGTTGCCAGAAATCACATGGAATGAGGCGTGTTGCCATCTGTATACCGGCGCTAAGTTCGGCCAATAAGAAAAACTCTGCCTTTACAAGCCTTGTAATTCATGTTAGAATACGCGGTGGAGCAGCACAGACGGTCGCGCCGGGAAACCGGTGAGGAAAGTCCGGGCTTCATAGGGCAGGGTGCCGGATAACGTCCGGTGGAGGTGACTCTAAGGCCAGTGCAACAGAAAAGAAACTGCCAAGCGAAAAAATGTCTGCATATTCCTTGGAATGTGCAGCACAGTTCCTCAGGGAATTGCGCTTGGTGAGGGTGGAATGGTGGTGTAAGAGACCACCGCCTGACTGGTAACAGGCAGGGCTGTGTAAACCCCACTCGAAGCAAGACCGAGCAGAAAGCGATACGGCGGCCCGCCGTGCTTTCGGGTTGGTTGCGTTCTGTCCGGGCAACCGGATAGAGGAGCTGTGCGGCAACGTACAGTCAAGATAGATGACCGTCAAATACAGAACCCGGCTTATAGTGCTGCTTCAAAGAAAGAGAGTTCCGCAGAAGGAACTCTTTTTTTCCTTATAGAAAACAGAACTGCAAGGTACATACGTTTTTTGCTTCAGATTTTTAATATTCAAATCTACCGGCATTTGTAAGGAAATATTAAAGAACAATGGAAAGCATTGTGTTACAATGTACGCAAAGAACCGAGTACGATTGAAAGGAGCAGGATAAGACATGGCAGGATACAGTGTGCTTGTAGTAGACGATGACAGAGAAATTGCAGAGCTTGTAGAAATCCATCTGGTTGGCGATGGCTATCAGGTATTTAAAGCATACAGCGGAAGAGAAGGGCTTGCTATTTTAGATAAAGAAAAGATTGATTTGGCGGTTCTTGACATTATGATGCCTGGCATGGATGGTCTGACGCTCTGCCGTATGATCCGTGACCGCAGCAACATTCCGATTATCATGCTCAGTGCAAAAGCAACAGACAAGGATAAGATTGTCGGATTGTCCACTGGGGCAGACGACTATGTAATTAAGCCCTTCAATCCGCTGGAACTGACAGCGAGGGTAAAGTCGCAGCTGCGCAGATATACAACCTTAAATCCGGAAGCGCCAAAGGAGCTGACAAGTGACCTTGTAGTCGGCCCGCTTGTTATCAACAGAGAAAGCCATAGTGTAATTTCTTATGGAAGAAACGTAAAACTGACACCGATTGAATTTGATATTTTATACCTGCTTGCTTCCAACGCCGGCAGAGTATTCAGCACGGATGAAATTTTTGAACGTGTATGGAATGAAAGAATGTATGAAGCAAACAACACCGTTATGGTTCATATCAGGCGTCTCCGTGAGAAAATCGAGCTGGATTCTGGAAATGCTCGTATTATTGAGACCGTATGGGGAGTAGGATATAAAATTAATGCAGGAAAATAAATTTATCAGTCTTCAAAAAAAATTGCTGTTTGCAGGTCTGGTCAGCCTGTTTCTTGCGCTTTTGACGTTTTTTGCGCTTTTCGGGAGCATGAAGATGCTCTATAGAAGCATTAACAGAAACAGAGAAGAGCAAAAAATAGCAGACATACAGAACAGTTATCAGCAAAAAGAAAATGGGATAACCAAAGCACCGGCTCATTATGGAAATGTCAGCAACTATATGCCGGAAGGATTGAAAGAAAATTCTTTAAATTCCCAAGCAACAGAAGAAGAGAGCCTGATAGTTTCCGTGGCCAGTGTTTTATGCATTGCCGTGTTATTTGCGTTCTATTTCTGGCTGATTACAAGAAAGTACATGAGTTACCTGCGTGAACTGTCCGATGGCATCTGTGGATTTGCAAAAGGGAAGTTGGAAGATTATGTAGAGGTGCGCGGAAATGATGAGCTTGGAATGATCGCTGCGAACCTCAATACGATGGCAGACAATTTAAAAGCAATGATGGAGCATGACCGCAGTGTGGAAACAAGGAAAAATGAGCTTGTGACAAATGTGGCACACGATTTGCGGACTCCGCTGACTTCTATTCTTGGCTATCTTGGGCTGGCAGACCGCCCGGATATTTCTGAACTGCAGAGAAGGAACTATGTAGCGACTGCATATGAAAAGGCAAAACGTCTGGAGCAGTTAGTTGAGAATTTATTTGAGTACAGCAAAATGACGCTTGGGGCAGTACGTGTGGACTTTCAGGAGCTGGATTTGATTCGGGTTTTGCAGCAGCTTTTGGAGGAGTTTTATCCAAGTTTTTCTAAAAGTGGACTTGCGCTCGATTTTTACTATACTGAGAAAAATGCATTTATCTATGCAGATGGAAATCTGCTTGCAAGGGCGTTTGCCAATCTGATCGGAAACGCTGTAAAGTATGGCTCTGACGGCAAACGAGTAGAACTTAGCCTGCAGCAGACAACGGATGAAGTAACGGTGCAGATTATTAATTTTGGAGAAATTATCCCAAAAGAGGCACTGGAAAATATATTTGAACGTTTTTACCGTGTGGAATCTTCTCGTTCTGCGCAGACAGGCGGGAGTGGGCTTGGACTCACCATAGCAAAGAGTATTATAGAGATGCACCACGGCACCGTTGGGGCTTCTAGTGATTTGAATGGAACGGTGTTTACTGTGACATTGCCAAAAAAGGCAGTGCCAGAAGAGAGCTGAGAGTTTTTCGTTTGTAGCTGGGATTTTTACTGTGTACAAAGTCTTCAGGCTTTGAAAGGAGCATGGTCATAGACATGAAATTAAAAAAGGTCTGGAAAAACAGAATAGCAAAACTATTTGCTGCCCTGTTTTTTATTTTGGCAGCATGCATTCTGAAAGGCACTTTTTTATGGGGAACTGCTTCAGAGACTGTATTTGCGGAAGAAATGCCGGAAACATTGTCTGAACTTTCTGAAGGAGTGATGAAACTGCGTGCAGAAAATCTGGAGGCTGTATTGCAGTATGGGGTGCAAGGGAGTGCCCGCTATGGAAGAAAATGCTTGGTACGTGGAACTGTTACCAGCAAAGAAGGCTCTTTTCGGGGCAGCATTGAATTTGTGTTAGAAGATACCGAAGGAAGGCTGCAGTGTTATGAATATCAGGTTTTGGCGGAACAGTCAGAGGATGGCAGCTTTTCTGCGGTACTGCCAATGCATTGCTATTTTCTCTCTGTTAGTGTAAGGCTGAAAGATACAAACGGAAAGGTTTTAACAGAACGTGAAATTCCATTAAAGAGGCTGAATATTGGAACAGGCTCAGTGATTGGTATTTTGGGAGACGGACAGAAACCGGAATATCACTACTTGTCTTCTTTTGGCTGTAATGTTTTTTACCTGTCACCGGAGGATGTTGCAAATCGCTCGGAAGGACTGGATTTTTTTGATATTTTAATTTTGGATGGTTACAAAACAGGGGACTTGAATGACGCACAGCTTACAGCAATCAAAGAATGGGTAGCGGCTGGAGGGACATTGTCTGTAGGGACCGGAGCAGCCGGAGAAGGAACGTTAAGGGCATTAAAAGATGCAGAGATATATCATGGCGAGATTTTTGATACTATAGAAATATGGACATATTATGGACTGGATTCTGCTTTGCAGAAAAGACTGAATGCTTCCATTCTTTCTTATGAAATGAGAAGAAATAATCTGCAGGAGTTTCTGACGAATTATGGAGACCGGACGGAAGCGATGGTAGAGGCAGAGTGGGGAAGAAATTATATCGGCAGTTCAATGGAAAGTTTCTATAAACAAGAGGAAGTTTCAATTCTGTATGTGACAGAATTGGCAAAGCTCTGTCGGTTCGTGCCAGAAGGAGGAGTATCTGCAATAACAGAAAATGAAGAAACCATCTTGTTTACAGAACGTTATGGAAAAGGATGTATTCAGTGGTTTGCAGTCTCGCTTGCACGGAAGCAGTCAGATTATTATGGGGTCTATTTTGTCTTTTTAATGCAGCAGAATCAAAGTTCTGTTGGGGCGGAACGGCTTTCTAGCCTCTCCTATTATGAGGATAACAGTTATCTGATATCTAATGTATTAGAAGAACTAGAAGAATACAAGACGCCAGGGATATTAAAGTATATTTTCCTGCTTTTTGGATATGTGCTGCTTGTGGGTCCGGGAATTTACTTTTTGCTTAAGAAAACCAGAAACAGCATATGGAGCCTGGTGCTTACGCCTGCCGCTGCTGTTTTCTTCCTGTTTATTATTTATATGGCAGGAAGCGATACAAGGATTACAAAGCCGTATGTAAAGTATGTGGAAAGAATAGAATCAGATGGAAAAAACACTTCTGCAGAGCTGACGGCAGTTTTGGCTGCTCCAACAGGGAGGACATGGAAAATCCAACTGGAGGGAAAACCTACGGTCCGTCTGTATGAAGGCAATGTCCGAAGTTTTTATGATGCAGGGTACTATTACAATTATATGAATTGGTCGTTTTCCTCGGCGGTGACAGGAACGGCTGTGCAGGGAGAAGAAGAAACTACCCTTATGTTTTCTGAAGCGGCCCCATTTACGGAAATAGCAGCCGAAATAGAGTATTTGGTTTCCACAGAAGAAATGGTGGAAGAACAGTTTGTGCTGTCTGAGACAGGAGTGGACGGAAGCCTGACAAATGTGTCGGATAATATGTTTGAAGAGGCATATTTGTATTGTGAAGGAGTGCTTGTTTCTGTAGGAGAATTGAAACCGAAAGAAACCGTGCAGCTGAGGGAACAGGATCAGACAGTATTGTTGAATCAGTATGCAGCAAATGAGTTATATACACAGGTAATGGAATTTAATGAAGGTGCAGAAAAAGCGCTCGCAAAAGCATATTTGTATCAGGAATTTTCCAACAAGTCTTATGGCTCTTGGTTTGTTGGTGTTACAAAACAGGCATCCAGTGAGAATCCGCTGACTAAGAAAGAAGAGGAATATACAATAGCAGGAGGAGCTACGATGTACTGCTTAAAACTGCAGAACCAGACGGCGTCAGAAGGGTTCAGTCTTTTAAGAGATGAGACAATGCGTGTACTGCAGGGGGAATATACGGTTCAGGACCCATACCGTTCCGTGAGTTCAGATATATTAGAAGTAGAATACGTGCTTCCAAAGGGGAATATTACAAGAATTGTATTTCCTACTTTTTATAACCAATTATATCACTCCTATCAGATGGAAGGATGGGACGGAATTATCAGCCTCTACAATTATGAAACAGGGGCTTATGAGCAGTTTGTCTCAGAATTTAAGGAGCAGAGTATCGTAGAAACAGCACCATACCTTTCGGAAAAAGGGGTGCTCCGCGTCCGCTTTGAAAAGAATCCACTGTATGAAGGCTATTCCATGCAGCTTCCTTATTTGGCATATTATCTGGGAGGGGAGGCAGCAGGGCTTGATTAAAATTGTTGGACTGAAAAAGGAGTTTGAACATCATGTTGTGCTGGATGGCCTGCAGATGGAAGTAGGAGATGGTGAGCTGTTTGGCTTTATTGGGCCAAACGGAGCAGGAAAGACAACAACTATGAAAATTCTGGCAGGGCTGCTCAAACCGGATGCCGGAGAAGTCATAATTAATGGAATACAGCTCTGTGAGCAGTTTTCAGTGAAACGGCAGCTAAAACGGCAGATTGGTTATATGCCAGATTTTTTTGGTGTATATGATAACTTGACAGTCAAAGAGTATATGGAGTTTTTTGCAGACATTTATCATGTGCCGTCCAAGGAACAAAAGAAGAGGATTGCAGAGCTTTTGGAGTTTGTCGGATTGGAACATCGAAGCAATGATTTAGTGGATACGCTTTCGCGTGGCATGAAACAGAAATTGTGTCTGGCAAGGATTCTTGTGCATGATCCGAGTATTTTGCTTTTAGATGAACCGTCGTCCGGCATGGAACCAAGAGCAAGAATTGAAATGAAACAGATACTGCGGGGGTTGGCAGAGAACGGAAAGACGATATTGATCAGTTCGCATATTTTGTCGGAGCTGTCAGAGCTTTGCACAAGCATTGGCATTATTGAACAGGGCAGGATGCTGCTTAGCGGAAGCAAAGAAGAAGTGATGCGGCAGGCAGCAAAAAACCGCCCTATTATGCTGCAGGTTGTAGATGGCTGCGAAAAAGCTGTGGAATTATTAAAACAGCATGCGGCAGTACGTGATATCAGCAGAGACCATGATATGATTTCTGCCAGTATAGAAGGCGACAAACAGACAGAGGCTGAGGTATTGAGCTACCTTGTAAAACATGGGATTTTGATTTCTTCTTATCAAAAAAGTGAAGGGAGCTTGGAATCTCTGTTTGTCAGGCTGATGCAGGGAAAGGTCGAGTGAGGCAGTGAAGAATCCGATTTATAGAAAAGAATTAAAACAATATGCGCGTTCACGCCGTGCCATGTGGACTTTGGTAGCGTTTAACCTGATTTTGCAGCTGATTGGCTTGTTTGTATACTATATTTCTTTTGCACGCATGGGAAATCAGGGACTTAGGATTCACTATGCGGATATTCTGACAGTGTACCGGATTTTGGTGCTGACAGAATTTCTGCTTGTGATGTGTGTTGTCCCTGCAATTTCATCCGGAGCAGTATGCGGAGAAAGAGAAAAGCAGACATTTGACCCTTTGTTGTCAACACCGATGTCTCCGCTTCAGATTGTGCTCGGGAAGCTGTCTGCTTCATTGCATATTGTGCTTTTGCTGCTGATATCGGCGCTTCCGACATTTGGGCTTGTGTTCTCCATTGGGGGAATCCGTATCCGTGATTTGTGTGCACTATATATCTGTTTGATTTTGCAGGCTGTTGTATTTGGGAGTGCCAGCATTTTGATTTCTGCTCACTGCAGGAAGACGGCAACAGCGACCGTACTTTCCTATTTAACGATGTTTCTGGTTGTGCTTGGCACTATGCTTATTGTAGGGGCATGCTATGCACTTTCGGCAGAAGAAGGAAGCTATGTGACAATGGAGATGGTATACCGCGGCATGGCGCCAAATGAAGCGGCAGTACGCAATTGGAACCTGCTGCTTTTGCTGAATCCATCCAGTGCGCTTTTGGCGCTGTTTAGGGAACAGACCGGAAGTGCGCCTGCATTGCTTCTGGAATATGGAAGCAAAGGAGGGGCTGCGGAGGCAATCAGAGAGCATTGGCTTGTGGTTAGTGTAGTATTGCAAATTGCTGTGGCATTATTGTTCCAGTTTTTGTCCATCAGAAGGCTGTCCAGGACAGAATAGACAATGCGCTGGAAGCTTATTTTTGTGGTTTTGTGCCGAAATTTCGTATTCTGGAAGAAATATGGACCTTATTGAAGAGGCTGATATATTCAATTTCGCTTAAACCATCCACATAATTAAATAGGAAGTTTTTCTTTACTCCTTGCGCTCGCAGAAGAACGGCGGCGCGGTTGTAGGCAACAGCAGCCTCTTTTTCGGTAGGATAGCGACCGACGATCAGGCTGCTTTTTATATGGATGCGCACGGTATAAACCTCTCTGCCGCCGATTTGCTGGCGGCTGACGCCATGATAGCGGTTAATGATTTCGATATTTTTATAACGGTAATCGGTATTGTCGCCATTGACGAAACGGTAGTCGCGTCCTTCGACGGCGTAATTTTTAATTCCATAGCGAGAGAGGATATTGACCTGCATCCCATAATCGGCTACAAACAGATGTGAACCTCTCTTCATAATTTTGTGGTTGGAGTAGTAAAACAGATCATCTACATCAAATTTGAAGTGACAGGATTTACTATAATAATAAGTAAAAAACCGTTTTTCTAAATAAATCGGTGTTTTTATATAAATTCCACTGTCGCGGAAATTTAAAAGAATGACCCATTTTTCAAATGGAAGAAAAAAGGTTTTTTCTTGATAAGTTTCCAAAAGTCTGTCTGTTTGAGAGGGCTCAGAAAAAAGCCTAATGGCTTCCAGATAGGCAGAGTGTGCGGTTTCTTCTGACGGAAAGCTGCCGAGGCTGATATGTTTTCCGGCATGGGTAAGGGAAGCACGGTACAAAGGGGTGCCGTCTTTTTTTTTGCTTAAATAAGTGCCCGGGAGCATAAAGACCTCCTTTAGAAAGCCTATAGAGCATGCTTTCTACTGCTAGTCTACACTATAAGTACAAAATAGAAAAGAGGAAATATGTTGTGCAGAAGTAACAAAAAGAAAAGAAGGGGACTAGCAAGGTTTCACAAAATGGGCAGTGTCGAAATTTACATAATAAGGAAAATACTATCGGAAGTCACAAAAATCCGAAATTCTTATTGACAAGGTCGGTACATTTGTTATAATTTCGACTAGCTCGACCAGCCAAAAAGAGGAAGTATAGAAAGTAAGAGGTAATTATGGAAAAACAGAAGTATTTCTCGCTTCGCAGCATGGGGTGTCTGCTTGGCGGTATCTTGCTGATTTTTATTTCGGTCATTGCCCTGCCAGAGCTGCTTTCCCAAAAGGTCACAGAGCAGATGGCGGAACAATCAGAGACACACCCAACTACAGAAGCACAGGACAGTTTATTTGTACAGGCAGAAGAAAAAGCAGTTTCGGATGCAGCAGAAGGATTGGATAAAGAGGCAGAAAAAGAAACAGAACAGAACGAGGAAGCAGTGAAGCTTTTAACGGCAGAAGGAGTCTGGCTGGAAGTATACCATAGCATCATGTATGAGGAAGGCTTTTCGTCAGATATGCTGTTGGCAATGGCGCTTGCAAAAGCAGAGGACAGAGAGCTTGAACTTTTGTCAACAAGCAGGGACCATTTGGTGACTTATGGCGGAGAGAGCTTTGTAATTACGGATGATGACTATCAGGTATTGCTTCGTATTGTGGAGTCAGAGGCTCCGGCAGAGGATGTCAAGGGAAAAATGCTGGTCGCAAATGTGGTGCTGAACAGAGTGTTATGGGACGGTTTCCCGGATACCATTGGTGAAGTAGTATTCCAGAAAGGACAGTTTGCTCCGATTGCTTCAGGGTACTATTGGAAAGTTGATATTACAGAATCCACAATTGAGGCGGTGGAACGTGCGCTTGCCGGAGAGGACGAGTCAGAAGGAGCTCTGTTCTTTATGGCACGCGAAAAATCAAAGAAAAAGAATGTAAAGTGGTTTGACTCATCTTTAAAGTACTTATTTAAACATGGCGGCCATGAATTTTTTACGGTAAAATAAGCATAAAAGTGCCGCAAGCGGCAGAATGAGAGGAAATATGGAAATACGTTATAAGAGCACAAGGAATTCTGAAGTTACCGTAACAGCGTCCGAAGCCATCCTGCAGGGGCTGGCAGAGGATGGTGGGCTTTTTCTCCCGACAGCAGTACCATCAATTGATGTGGCGGCACTTGCAGGCAAAAGCTATCAGGAAATTGCTTATGAAGTCATGAGGCTGTTCTTTACTGACTATACGGAGGAAGAATTGAAAGGCTGCATTGCAAAAGCCTACGATGACAAATTTGATGCCAAAGAAATCGCACCACTAAAGGAAGCAGGCGGGATTTGTTATCTTGAGCTGTTTCATGGGGCAACGATTGCTTTTAAGGATATGGCGCTCTCCATTTTGCCTCATCTTTTGACAACGGCGGCAAAAAAGCAGCAGAAAAAAGAAGAAATAGTTATCTTGACTGCCACTTCAGGGGATACGGGAAAAGCGGCGCTTGCGGGCTTTGCAGATGTACCAGGAACTAGCATTATTGTATTTTATCCGAAGGATGGCGTAAGCAAAATTCAGGAAAAGCAGATGGTAACACAGGCAGGAGATAATACAAATGTGGTTGCCATCCGCGGAAACTTTGATGATGCGCAGAATGGTGTAAAAGAGATATTTGGGGATAAAGAGCTTGCTGCAAAAGCAAAAGAACAGGGTTATCGCTTTTCTTCTGCAAACTCAATTAATATCGGGCGTTTGGTACCACAAATTGTTTATTATGTATATACTTATGCAACTTTATTGGCGAAAGGCACAATTTCTGCGGGGGAAAATATCCACGTGGCTGTGCCGACCGGTAACTTTGGAAATATTCTCGCAGCCTATTATGCTAAAAGGATGGGGACTCCGCTCGGCAAGCTGATTTGTGCTTCAAATGACAATAAAGTACTCTATGATTTCTTTCAAACAGGAACATATGACAGAAACAGAGAATTTATTTTGACCTCATCTCCGTCTATGGACATTCTGATTTCCAGCAATCTTGAGAGACTTATCTATTTGTGCGCGGAAGAAAATTCAGAAGTGAATGCCGAACTGATGCGGCAGTTAAAAGAACAGGGGCTTTATACGATTACGGAGCAGATGAAAAAAGGACTGACGGATTTTGTTGGCGGGTATGCGACAGAACAGCAGACGTTTGATACTATACAACGTGTCTATGAACAGAGCGGCTATGTCATTGATACCCATACTGCGGTTGCAGCAAGTGTCTGCCATCAATATAAAAAAGAAACTGGCGATGATACATTTACTGTGGTTGTCTCTACCGCCAGCCCCTACAAATTTACGAGAAGCGTCATGAAAGCTCTTGGGCAAGAGACAGACGGAGTGGATGATTTCATATTGGCAGACCGTTTAAGCGAGTATTCCGGCACAAAGATTCCAAAGGCAGTAGAAGAAATCAGGAATGCTCCGGTTCATCACACAAAGGTGTGTGACAAGGAAAAAATGCGTGAGATGGTATCAGATATTCTTAATTTGCGCTAAGTTTGAAAAAAAACATGAAAATAATCCAATTATGACAAAACCATGCCATAGATTTGACACAAACTAATTGCATTATAAGAGCAGGTCAAACGGACAGCGCAGTCTGGTGATGGGGAATACCCCTTGCCGGGTGTCACATCCTAAACCGATATTACGGCATAGGGCGGTGCGAACCTGAGGCAGACAAAGCTTTCTAAGTTTGAGCAAAAGCAAATCCAAGCGGATGAGTAGCGCTATGGGGAGGAAGTATAACAGAAAAAACCGAGGTAAAATACCCCGGATTTGTGTCTGAAAAGTACTTGACCTTTAGAAACAATGTTGCTATAATCATCTTGTTATTGGAACGGCTATGTCACAATTACGCCCTTTTTGAAAAAGCTGACGGAACAGCAGCACCGAAGGCTTATAAAAAATGGAAAAAACGTGACAAGTCAAAAAAACCATATATTATTTAAGGAGGAACAAATAATGAAGAGTTTCTTTAAGAAGCTTGCCTTCGTTATGGCTCTGGCTATGGTAGTTTCCTTAGCAGCACCGGCAGCACAGTCTGCTTTTGCAGCTACCGAGTTCACCTATGCTGAGCAGGAGAGCGGTAAGAAAGTTACCAGCCTTTCCATGAAGGTTGGCGAAAAAGTGGACCTCAAGTTCATTGGCGTGAAGGACTACAAGAACTACACGCTCGAATGGGTGAGCTCCAACCCTGCAGTGGCAACCGTTGACAAGAACGGCGTCATCACTGCAGTTACTGATGGCGTTACAGAGGTTACACTGAAGGTCGGCGACGGCACAGTCTACACATCCACCCCTGTACGTGTTGGCGTTGGCAACGTTATGAACGTGGTTCTTGGCACATCCAAGGACAACACATTTGCAGAGTATACCCTCAACCTTGGCGAGACTGTAGACCTCAACTTCTACGGTGTTACTGACTGGGCAGCAGGCAAGTATGCATGCACATGGACTTCCACGAACACAGAAGTTGCAACAGTAGACAAGATGGGCGTTGTTACCCCGGTTGCAGCAGGCACAACAGAGGTTTCCGTTGCTATCGTTGACAAGGCAACTGGCGTTGCCCTGAACGTGGCTCCTGTAGTTGTTACTGTTCCGGATGCAATGGCAAACCTTTCCTACACAGCAGCTCAGGTTTCCGACATCACTGCTAACCTGACATTTGAGAATGAAGTGGCTATCACTGCAGCTGATATTTCCCTTTCCCGTGTATACGATGGCGACATCGAAGTTGCATGGCCGATTGAGGAAGTAAAGGTAAACGGCAATGTGGTTACTATCAAGCCTTATGTTGCTTTCTCTGACGGTGACAAGTACATCGTAAGGGTTGGTGCCAATGACGAAGGCCATGCATTCACAACAACCATCGGCATTGTTGACCAGATCGTGGTTACCTACAAGTCCATGGATAAGGCTGGCAAGGCTTACACAAACGGTGAGGACGGCGAGGAAATCATCGTTAAGCTTACTGCAAAGCTGTACTCCAAGGGCATCGACGTGACAAACGTTTACGGCACAGATGATGTTGTTTATACACTTCTTACCGAGAACGAGAACGTTATGATCGATGAGTATGCAGGCGAGATGAGCTTCTACCGTGCAGGCGTTGCAGCTACAGTAGTTGCTACCTACACATACTATGATGCAGAAGACAATGAAAAGACTGTAAAGACTCCGGTTACTATGGTTTCTGAGCTTGCTCCGAAGTACGCAGTGACAGGCGTTAAGGCTTGGACAATCGTTAAGGACGGCCAGGAGAAGATTGACTGGAACAAGACTGTCCACAGCATCGCAGCATATGATGATGGCGCTACAGGATATCATATCGTAGCTTTAATTACTGATAACTATGGCAACACATTTGTAACAGACCCTGCTTATGAAGACACCAATGCTAAGATTTATATGCTTAATGGAAGCAAGTTTGATACAGAAGGTTATAGTATAGAGTTCTCCTCTGCTAACGTAGAGAAGATGTTAGTAGGTATTGATGGTTCCCTTACTACCTATACTGCAGCTGTTGTTCCGGCTATCATTTCCTTACACAATGAGAACAGCGAGAGAGACAACAATTTCGTAAGAAACCTTTCCGCTCTCCCTGTAACAGTTCAGGCAGCAAGAGTAATCAACAGAGTTACTGTTGACAACAGCTCCTTGACACTTGTTACAGATGGCGCCTTCACTACAGGCACAACTACCGTTAAGGTTTATGACCAGTACGGTGAGCCTTGGAAAGAAGATGTAGACCTTAGTGTTACTGCATCTGTAGATGAAGTTCAGAATGCAGCTCTTTATCAGACTGTTACTTATAGAGGTGGTAAAGAAGGCAAACTTACTTTAGATGGTGCTAATATTAAGGGTGTTACAACTAAGACATCTGTAAGCTTCACCTTAAAGGAAGATGGCAGTGGCAAGACTGCTACTGTAAGAGCTACACTTAAGAATCCAAGATATAAAGATGGCGTAATTGACGTAACAAGCTACTCCTTAGCATCCAATAATGTTGATCAGAAGATCAATAAGGAAGCTGACGGAACTACGAAGGCAGCAACTGTAAGCTTCTTCCAGTTAAGCAACTCCTACAAGGTAGGTATTGAAACAAACGTAACACTTGTTACATCTGCTAATGATCTGAAGCTTACAACTTCTACTACAGAGAAGGGTCAGAAGTACCTTGTTGTTTATGCTCCAAATGGCTCTATCGTTGGTGCAGCAGCAAGCCCAAGTGCTCTTGGTGTAGTAGCAAATGATGATGGTACTTATAATGTAAACGTTGCAGGTGCTGATGGCGAGACCATGAAGTACGCAGCAACTGGCACTTACACCGCTAGAGTTCTTGAAGTAAACAGCTTCAATACTAAGGGTGAGGCAACATTCCGTACCAGATATACTACAACCTTCAATGTAACTAATACAAGCAAGGATGTAGCATTCAAGAAGCAGGCTAAGCTTGAGAGCACAGAGACTGACATCAAGGCTATCGTTAAGGATGCTCTTACATTTACTTTAGGCGGAAATGATTGGAATTACCGTGTAGAGGATATTGCAAGCGTAACTTATAGATACAATGCTCAGGCAGGCTATGTAGTTATCACTTCTGTTAAGTTCAACGTTCCGTTGAATGGCAGTGATGATACTGTTGGCTACGAAAAGAATGTATCCGTTAACAAGTCTGTTAAGGTTACTGGCGTTACAGAGTAATCTGCAATAAAGCATCTGACAGAATGTTACGAATGTAACTTTTTAAAGTTAAGGCATCCGCTGTGCGGATGCCTTAACTTGTCTTATAGAGCTTTTATCTGCACACAGAAGGAGGGGATTACTCTTGCGCCAACCAACATCTGAAAAAACAAATGCAGCTTTTTATTGGTTTCCTGTCTTTGCTGTTCTTATTGTCCTCCCTCTTGTCAGCAGGTATAAGCTGTATGAGTCAAGGCTTGCTGAGTTTGCATGGACGCCGTTTGACACGACAGGAATTGATTTTTATCTATATTATAAACAGTCATTTTTCTTGTTTTTAACAGGTACTTTATTTTTCTTCACCTGCCTTTTCTTATGGAGAAGATTTTTACAGGTAAAAAGCAGCCTGAATGGGGAGGCAGGTTCTTTGATTTTTCCATCCGAGCAGCGAGTACAGTGGAAAATTCTGATACCACTTGGTATTTATCTGATATTTGCATTGATTTCCTCATTATTTTCAGGACATATATACGCTGCGTTTACCGGAAGTGATGGGCAGTTTGAGTCTTTTTTTGTACTTGCAGGTTATGTTTTGCTTGTTGTATATTTGTTTTTTCTTGTACAGACAGAGCAGGACATATATCGTTTTCTTATTTGTCTGCTGATAGAAGGGATTTTCCTTGGTACTGTAGGAATTTTGCAGTATAGCGGGAATAATCCTGTGCAGTGGGAATGGGTTCAGCGCCTGATGACACCAAGAGGGTATCTGGAAGCATGCGGACCTTTGGAATCTACGTTTGAATCATGGAGAGTATCGCTGTTCTCCTACAATCCAAACTACGCAGGAATGTTGCTTGCTATGCTTTCTGCATTTTGTCTGGGAATGCTGTCCACAGAAACAAGATGGAAACATATATTGGGAGAGGGGGTTCTCCTGTTTGTGCTCCTAATTTCCCTGTTTGGCACAGGCTCTAAGGCAGGCTTACTTACCTTTATAGCCGTGGGCGCCGTTTTGTTGCTCTTTCTGCGAAAAAAAATCAGGAGATATTGGCGTATTCTGATTCCGGTAGGGGTGCTTGCTTTGGCTGGTATCTTTGTCTTTTTACATGGCAGAGGTGCCTCGCTTTGGACACAGGTAAAACAGGCTCTTACTCTTGAGAAAAGCGAACAAAACCCGCTACAGGGAATGCTAACAGAACCAGATGGGGTTTATTTTACATACCGTGGAATTTCTTTTTCAGTAGCTCTTGATTATGAAGATGGCTTTTTTGGTTTTATGGTATTGGAACAACCATCTCAAGCTACTGACAACACAGAGACAGAAGGAACATCAATACCTCTCATACCTTCAGAAGATAAAAAATTTTATTATATGGACAGAGCAGGGTTGGAAGATGTCACCATACGTCCTGGCATTATAAACGATGCAGTTCCAGTATTTTCTATCCTTTTAAATGGTCGTGAGTGGATGTTTGTCTATCTGGAAGAGCAGGATAATCATTATTTTTATCTGAATCAGTATTTAAAGTTAGAAGAGCTGGAAGAAATACGGCGTTTCGGATTTGAAGGCTATGAGCATTTCATTACGGAGCGTGGGCTGATCTGGTCAATGACACTTCCGCTTTTAAAAGACAGTCTTTTCCTTGGGAGTGGTGCGAATACTTTTGCGTTTGTCTACCCACAGAACAATTACAAGGATCTGTATTACTACACAGGAGATGCTACTGCAAGCACCCGCCCACATTCTTTGTATCTGCAAGCGGCGGTGGAATGCGGAATTCCGGCACTGATTGCCTTACTTGTATTTTTTGGCTGGTATTTGCTGCAATCCTTGCGCCTATATTGGAAATCGGACTTTAGAACACTTTCTGAAAGGGTGGGCTTGGCATGCTTTCTTGCTGTGGCAGCTTATCTTATCTGCGGTCTCACAAATGACTCAATGATTACAGTAGCTCCTGTGTTCTGGAGCATTGCAGGAATGGGTATTGCAGTGAATGGGATGGTGAAGAGGGCTCGTATACTTTCTAAATTATAGCTTTTCTGAAATAAAACAGGACATCCACTTTAAGCGGATGTCCTGTTCGTTAAAATTAAAATTGTAATATTATGCTAATTTTTTTACAGATTACTCAAGACTCTGGTCGGAAGTAAAACCGTTAAGAAGGTTGACAGGCTTATTTACGGATACTTTCTTTAAGTAGCCTACATTATCATCACTGCCATTCAACGGAACTTTGAATGTAACAGAAAGGATAATTACATAATCGCCCTTATATCTGTAATCTACCTTTTCAATATCTTCTACACGGTAATTCCAATCTTTTCCGCCAAGCGTGAAGGAAAGGGTATCCTTTACGATGTTAGCAATATCAGCCTGAGAAGTTGAAATTGCATCCTGCTTCTTAAATGCCACATTATTGCTTGTGTTTGTTACGGTGAATTTAACGGTCTGTCTGGTCTTCCATGTTGCCATGCCTCTATTGTTGAAGCCCTTTATTTCGAGAACCTTAACTGTATAAGTACCAGTCGGTGCATACTGCATAACACCGTTTTCATCAGCACCTGCAACAACTACCTTGAAGGAACCATCCTCATTGTTTACTACACCAAGTGCGCTGCCGCTTGCAGATGCTCCGACAATCTTGTTGTCTGGATTATAGATAACAAGATACTTGTCGCCCTGCTCTGGACCTTCTGTGCCCTCTGCAGGCTTCTGGACATCCAGTGCGCTGCTTGTTGTAACAAGTGTTATATTGCTGTCAAGACCTACCTTGTAACTGTTGCTCATCTCATAGAAGTTTACATTTGCAGACTTGGTTGTACCGTCAGCTTCCTTCTTGATCATCTGGTCAACATTTTCAGCTGCAACAGAGCTGCTTGTAACAA
>CAJTZB010000025.1 GCA_910583815.1 uncultured Lachnospiraceae bacterium | reverse complement strand
CGTAAAGGCACTGATGCATGTCCGCATTGAGCAGAAGGTTGAGCGTGAAGAAGTTGCGAAGGTAACAGGAACAAACAGAGACGATACAGTAAAGACAACAGTAAAGCGCACATCCAAAAAGATTATGCCAAACGATCCATGCCCATGCGGCAGCGGCAAGAAATATAAATTCTGCTGCGGACGCTAGAAAGTATAAAGAACTTAAAAACAGCATCCGTCCGAAAGGCATAGTGATGAAAGCCCGGACACTGAAAGCGGCCGGACTTTCATCACTGATATGGTGTGTCGGAAGGGCAGGTTCGGAACTCAAAATAAGAAAGAGGGTGACAGGGTTGGTTGAACTGGATCAGTTTAAGTACACATTAAACACATACCGCGAGCCTTTTGTCGAATTGAGGGATTCACTTTGACCTCGTTCGCAGAAGGGAAAAGGTAGAGGAGTTAGAGGCGATTATGCAGGAGCCGGATTTTTGGAATTCGGCAGAAAAATCGCAGGCATACGTAAAAGAATTAAACACATTAAAAAATGTCATTCAGGAATATTCTGATTTGGAAAGCGAGTTTGAGGATGTAGAGCTTCTGCTGGAAATGGGCTATGAATCGCAGGATACCAGTATTCTTTCAGATGTAAAAGAAGCTCTTGATATTTTTGTGGAACATTTTGAACGTCTGCGCCTTGCAACCTTGCTTTCGGGTGAATATGACAAAAACAATGCGATTCTGACACTCCATGCGGGTGCCGGAGGTACGGAAAGCTGTGATTGGGCATCCATGCTCTGCCGTATGTACCAGCGTTATGCAGAAAAAAACGGCTTTACAACAGAAATGATTGACTTTTTGGACGGTGACGAGGCCGGCTATAAATCGGTGACGTTAGAAATTAAAGGGGAAAATGCGTATGGCTATTTGAAATCTGAACGCGGCGTGCATCGTCTGGTACGTATTTCTCCGTTCAATGCAGCAGGAAAGCGGCAGACCTCCTTTGTTTCGTGTGATGTCATGCCGGACATTGAAGAGGATTTGGATATTGAAATCAATGAAGAAGAGCTTCGTATTGACACTTACCGTTCCAGTGGGGCAGGCGGGCAGCATGTCAATAAAACATCCTCTGCTATCCGTATTACGCATCTGCCGACCGGAATAGTCGTACAATGCCAGAATGAGCGTTCCCAGTTCCAGAATAAGGATAAGGCAATGCAGATGTTAAAAGCAAAGCTGTATCTGCTGCGCAAGCAGGAAAATGAGGCCAAGGAGTCAGACATCCGGGGGGAGGTTCGTGACATTAACTTTGGCAATCAGATTCGTTCGTATGTGCTGCAGCCATATACAATGGTAAAAGACCACAGGACAGGGGCGGAAATCGGCAATGCCGATGCGGTGCTGGATGGTGCGCTGCAGCCGTTTATCAATGCTTATTTAAAATGGATGGCAACAAAGAATTAGCTCAAAAAAAATCAGTTTATCAATATATCATAATGCCGGGGTCAAAAGGGAAATTGTCCCCAACGGATACACGGCTTGCTACGTGCTGTGCACTCTCGCAAGCCTAAAACACCTCAAATCCGCTCATTTTTCTATGAAAAATGGCTACTTTTCGGTGTTTTGTGGGTCATAAAACCAGCCAATTGTGAGCAAGCTCACATTGTCTGGTCTTTTGACCCTAGTATCATATCATAAAGATTCAGGGAGCAAAACATAATGGATGGGTTTATGCTATATGAGCCTGCAGATATTATCATCCATATGCAGGGAAAAGGAATTGTAGTAAAAGAAAAATCTGTCGTGGCGTATCAAAAAAGTGACAATAAGATAGTAGCAGTTGGGACAGAAGCATATGGCATGGCACAAGGCCCTGCAGAAGACATGGTGGTGGTGTCTCCGCTTCGCCAAGGAAGGGTGGCTGATTTCCATGCAGCTGTGGCATTGTTTTCTGATATGCTGACAAAGGCGATTGGAAAAAGGCCAATTCTAAAACCAGCGGTTGCCGTATGTGTACCAGAGGGGATTACGCCAGTAGAAAAAAAGGCACTGGAAGAAGTTTTGAAAGTTGCCGGTGCGAGAGAACTTTTTATTACAGATATCCCAGCAGAAAAATTTATTAGAGAGTTTTCTGATATATTTCCGAAAGAATTCCGGAAATATAAAATTATTATTGGTATTATGAAAGATGAACCGGAGCGTTATGTAAGAGAAGGGCTGAGAGACATTCTGGCCTATGCCCTGCAAGAACAGATTCCGTTGGAAAGAGTAGATGAGTTGTTGCTGGGTCTGAAAGAAAGCAAAAGATAATGCCGCTTGTAGTAATTTTGATAGCACTTTGTGTCCGTGTGCTGCTTGGCACAAAGCTGCTTCATGTACATAGTCTTGGCAAAACGAAGTCACAGAAGCAGCACAGAAATGAGGAATTTTATGGAAATAACACAGCAGATTATTTTTAGTGTAGGTGAAGGTGAGTACAGCATGAATGTTGCAGATGTCGTTGGGATTGAGTCTTTGACAAATGTTGTGCCGGTGCCGAATGCAGCAAGCTATATTCTTGGTATTATCAACTTGCGCGGCGATGTGTTGCCAATCTACAGCCTGAGAAACAAATTTGGTCTTGAAGAAATACCAGATGATGAACACACTAAAATTATTGTAACAAAAAGCAAGGATGTTGCAATCGCATTTAAAGTAGATTCTGTTAGGGAAATCGTTGAATTTGAACCGGAGACAATGTTGGATTTCCCGGATATTGCAAGAAGCGAACAGACAACCTATATCGAAAAGGTAGCGAAAAAGGACGGAAGGCTGGTTCTGCTTGTCAATCACAATCGTCTGCTTGCAAAGGAAGAAAGAGAAGCAATATCCAGTTTTGTGAGCAACGCCTCCATCCATCTGTAATGCTGGCGTGTCAGAAAGGCAGTTGCGGAACTAAAAAAAAGCAATAGTCTGAACGGCATGTAGAATGATGTCCGAGCGTTTGTGGTCGGAAGTCATTCTCTGGTTAAGTGTATGCCGGAAAGAATATTGCGGAACTTTTAATAGGAGGATTTTTGGGATGGACACAGCAGCAATCAAGGAAGCAATCCGCAGAGGAAGAACTTACCTCGGCATGGAGCTTGGTTCTACAAGAATTAAGGCAGTTCTGATTGGAGAAGATTTTACGCCGTTGGCATCCGGAAGCCACGAGTGGGAAAACCGCCTGCAGGACAATATCTGGACGTATACCTTGGAAGATATTTGGGGCGGCATTCAAGACTGTTACCAAAGATTAGTACAGGATGTGGCAGAAAAGTACGAAGAAAAACTGGAGACATTTGGGGCTATCGGTTTTAGTGCGATGATGCACGGCTATATGGTATTTAATAAAGACGGTGAGCTTTTAGTTCCGTTCCGCACATGGAGAAATACTATTACCGGAGAAGCTTCCGAAAAGCTGACGGAACTGTTCCAGTATAATATTCCGCAGCGTTGGAGCATTGCACATCTCTATCAGGCAATGTTAAATAAAGAGCCGCATGTTTCCGAAATCGACTACATGACGACATTAGAAGGCTATGTCCACTGGAAGCTGACCGGAGAGCGTGTACTCGGTGTCGGCGACTGTGCCGGAATGTTTCCGATTGATACGAAAACTCATAACTACAATGAAAAAATGGCAGATCAGTTCGATGAGCTTGTGGAAAAAGACGGCTATGCCTTTCGATTCCATGATATTATGCCAAAGGTTTTGCTTGCAGGAGAAGCCGCAGGACATCTGACAGAAGAGGGAGCAAAGCTGTTAGATGTGACAGGAACCTTAAAGCCTGGTATTCCGCTTTGCCCACCGGAAGGCGATGCAGGAACCGGCATGGTAGCGACGAACAGCGTGGCAAAAAGGACCTGTAATGTATCTGCAGGAACAAGTATTTTTGCAATGGTTGTGCTGGAAAAAGAACTGAAAAATTTACATAGAGAAATTGACATGGTAACAACACCAAGCGGCAATCTGGTAGCGATGGTACACTGCAACAACTGTACTTCGGACTTGAATGCATGGGTAAATCTGTTTGCAGAGTACTCGGAGGCAATGGGAGCGCCGGTTGATAAGACCCGCCTATATGAAACGCTGTACAAAAAGGCGCTGGAAGGCGATAACGACTGCGGAGGACTGCTGTCTTATAATTATTTTTCCGGTGAGCCGATTACGCATATGGAAGAAGGAAGACCTTTATTTGTCCGTATGCCGGACAGCCATTTTAATCTTGCGAACTTTATGCGTACCCATCTTTATACGGCGCTTGGTGCACTGAAAATCGGAATGGATATTCTTCAAAAAGAAGAAAATGTAAAACTCGATACGGTTCTTGGACATGGTGGCCTCTTTAAGACAGAGGGCGTCGGACAGCGCATGATGGCTGCTGCGATGGACGCTCCGGTTACGGTTATGGAGACTGCAGGAGAAGGCGGTGCATGGGGCATTGCTCTGCTTGCTTCTTATTTGGTGTTAAAGAACGAAGGAGAGTCTTTAGAGGATTATTTGGATAACCGTGTATTTGCTTTGGCAAAGGGCATAACGCTTGATGTGCAGGCAGACGACAAAAAGAGTTTTGAGACTTTTATGGAAAGCTACCGCAAGGGACTTGGCATTGAAGAAAAGGCAGTAGAATTGTTTAGATAATGGAGGCAATTGGCATGTTGGAGCAGTTAAAGCAGGAAGTATATGAAGCAAATATGGAGCTTCCAAAGAGAGGGCTGGTCACCTATACATGGGGCAATGTGAGTGGGATTGACAGAGAGGCAGGTCTGTTTGTCATTAAGCCAAGCGGTGTTGACTATGATGTTTTAAAACCGGAAGATTTGGTTGTTCTGGATTTGAAAGGGAATGTAGTGGAAGGAAAGTACCGTCCGTCTTCCGACACTGCAACACATTTGGAACTCTATCTTGCGTTTCCGGAAATAGGAGGCGTGGTACATACCCATTCCCCTTGGGCAACCTCTTGGGCACAGGCAGCAAGAGAAATCCCATGCTATGGGACAACACATGCTGATTATTTTTATGGCAGCATTCCATGCGCAAGAAATCTGACAAAAGAAGAAATTGACGCTGGTTATGAAAAGCACACCGGCACCGTAATTGTGGAGACATTTGTGGGCAGAAATCCGGTCTATACACCAGGTGTCCTTTGTGCAAACCACGGACCGTTCACTTGGGGCAAGGATGCAAAAGAAGCAGTCCACAATGCCGTAGTGTTAGAAGAGGTTGCAAAGATGGCAGCGCGTGCAGAGCAGCTTTGCCCTGATATAAAAGAGGCGCCGAAGGAAATGCAGGAAAAGCATTTTTTCAGGAAGCATGGGGAAAATGCTTATTACGGACAGTAAAAAACTATAAGCAACGGTTTTTTTGCTTACGTTGCAATTTTTTAGAAAGGCAGCTCTTAGCTTTTTGCTTTGGGCTGCCTTTGCTTTGTTTTCTTTTTTCTGCGGTAAACACATAATATCCGTCAATTTCTTGGATTCTGACGCCGCCAAAGATAGCAGTCAGTTTATTTTTATACCAGTCAAGACGCTTTGTTACCATCACCATGCGTCCGCCTATGGCTAATCTTTGAAAACCTTCCTCAATAAAATGCTTTGCAACCGAGAAGTCGGTATGATAAGGAGGATTTGACAGAATCAGTGTGAAATTGTTATCTGATATATGTTCAAACCCATTGCTCTGTATAATATCAATCTCAGGAACAAGATTGGTCTCTGCGTTGAGCTTTGCATATTTGACGGCTGTTTCGGAACTGTCACACAAAACCACATTATCTTCTCCTGCAAATTTTGCTGCAAGGATTCCTACAACGCCATAGCCGCAGCCTAAATCCAGCACCTTGTCATTTGGCAGGAAATCTACAGCAGAGAGCATTGCCAATGTACCAGAATCAATGTTTTTTGGAGAAAACAGAGAAGATTCTGTCTGGAAATTTAAAGAAATTTCTTTTATAGTTGTTGAAATTGTAAAAGTCATAATTTTCTCCATTTCTGCCTTTCATCGACCGCACCTTCGCTTAACAAGGGTGCACATGCCCTGAACCATAAAATTGAGGACATTTGTATACTAATCTGCCTGTTCATTATAGCACGTTTTTTCCCTTTTGGAAACAGACACCGTGGATGTGTCTTGAACTCCGTGCACGCCTATGATAAACTGAAAGCAAAATGGGACTCTTTATATGCAGCAATGGATTTGTTTGGGGCGTCTATGGCGAAAGTCTGCGGTTTTCTTGCATATGAATGTCCGGATTACTTAGAGAAAGCCAAGAAATATATTGAAATCTTAAAGAGTATGAAATAAAGTTCTGGTTGCACAATACTCATATGGAATATTATAATAATATTAAACTTACCTTTGAGATGGAGGGACTACATGAAGCTGATTTATATTATTGTAAGCAGTGACGATGATGACCGTGTAATGGAGAAGTTAAACAAGAAAGGGTTCAGCGGTACAAAGATGGCTACAACAGGCGGTTTTCTGCGTACCGGCAACAGTACTTTGATTGTCGGAACCGAAGAGGAGCGTGTCAGTACGGTGATTGATATTGTAAAGAACGAATGCGGGCCGAGGCAGCGTATCGTTGCACATACACCGCCGACTGCAGGTGCGCTAAACAGCGGTTTTGTTCCGTATCCGGTAACGGTTGATGTCGGTGGAGCGACCATTTTTGTCATTGATGTAGAGCAGTTTATTAAAATATGAGGCTGGAAGTTATCTGGGGAGACCGCAAGGATGTCCATGAAGTGCTGCCACGCGCCAACCTTTTTTATGTGTTACAGGAGAACTATGCACTTTTAGAGGAGTTTCCGTGGGACACCAAAGAATTCCGTACGGACTGCGGAGGGCATGGAAGATGCGGAAAGTGCAGTATCCTATGGGAGAGCGGGCTTGCAGAATATCAAGGAAAGGTTGTCTTTGGAAGAGGACAGAGCCTGCTTGCCTGTCAGGTTTTTCTGCTGTCTGACGGAGCGGTGCGGCTGCCTGTGCAGCCGGGGTCTGCCTTGCCGGAAGGAAAAGCTTGGGAGAAAAGGGAAGAAGAGACAGAAAGAGATACAGGAACCAAAGAGGAAGATTCCTGCGATTGTGGCATTGCGGTGGACATCGGGACAACAAACCTAAAGTTTGCAAAGGTTCGCCTTTTAGACGGAGCGGTACTCAGAACTCATGAATGTCGGAATTCACAGGGAAGCTATGGTGCGGACGTAATGGCGCGGATTACCGCTGCTTGTGAAGGAGATGCGGAAAAACTGGCGGCGCTTGTGCGTTCTGATATAGAAAAGGGACTGGACAAGCTGTTTCCGTCGTCAGGGCGCCCTCCACGGAAAGTTTCATTTGCCTGCAATACCACTATGCTTTCATTGCTTTTCGGTTTTCCGGTGGACGGTATGAGAGAGCATCCGTTTACGCCGTATTGCCTTAAGGTGCCGCAGAAGGAATGGCATGGGGCAGCTGTGTGTTTTGCACCATGTGCAGGGCCGTTTATTGGAGGAGATATTGCAGCAGGGCTTGCAGTGCTGCCGTGGGAAGAGGAACCTTTGCTTTTGATTGACCTTGGGACAAATGGTGAGCTTGTGTTCGGCACAAAGGAGAGGCTTTTAGCAGTGTCTGTAGCGGCAGGGCCGGCATTTGAGAGCGGTGATTGGAGAATGGGGACTTCGGCGCTTGCTGCGCTTGCAGAAGCTTACCGGAACAAAGCTGTGGACGAAACAGGTTTGCTTTTGGAACCGTATTTTGAGACGGGTTATCCGTTTTATGCAGAGGATGGAAGCTGCGCGGGTATTTTGACACAGAGCGCTGTCCGCGACTTGCAGCTTGCAAAGGCGGCCGTTAGGACAGGCGTGGAGTACCTGCTTTCAAAGAGTCCGTTTGATATGCCAAACAAAGTCTATCTGGCAGGAGGCATGGGAACTTTAAGGGAAGAGGACTGCATAGAGATTGGAATGCTGCCGGAATGTTTTTCGGGAAGGACCGAGTTTCTTGGAAATACTGCGCTTGCCGGAGCGGTTCGTATGCTTGCTGATGCATCTGCCCATAATGCAATGGAGAAGCTTGCAGAGAAGATAGAAGAACATGAACTGGCAGGATGGGACAGATTTGGAGAGAGCTATTTGAGGTATTTGGATTTGCCAGAGAAAAATGGGATTGAGGTTGAGAGTCAAAGATGAACAGTGCAGTAATTGCCCTGCGTATGGAACGGCAGTGCCTGACAAAGCCTGCGCAGACAGAAGAATATATTGAGCTTTACAGAGATACCGAACCGGGACAGAATGTATATTGGCATGGATTTGGGGAGCCGCCGGTATTAAGTTTCCGTGCGGACTTTGATGATATGGAATTCAATCGTATCCGCCAGAGCAACAGGGAGCTTGTAAAGGGACGTTTTCAGGGCGGAAATCTGGGATGGATAGAGGCAGAGGATATGGAGCTGTTTGCCTGCCTGTGCAGGAAGCCACTAGATGCTCCCAATACTGCCCAGACAGAGCTGTTGGCGCTCTTAGAGTGCAATGGAGCCATGACGATTCAGCAGATAAAAGAGAAAACAGGGAAACTCGTGAAGGAAATTACGCCGATACTGCATCGTCTGCAGGAGGCATTTCTGATATATGAGGATCAACACGATGGAGAATGGGACAGGCTCTGGTATTCTTTCAAAGAGATGTTTCCAAATGTGGATTTGGAAAAGTATACACGTACAGAAGCGCTGAAAATCGTGTTAAGGCGTTTTGCATACCGTATGGTCTGGTTTGATGCCACAATGGCAAAATCATTTTACAAGCTTCCAGCAAAGGAAATCACAAAAGCAATCAAGGAACTGTCAGAAGAAGGCATACTGAAAGAATATGAGGACGGATTTGTGCTGGCAGAAGACGTGGAGCTTCTGGAGGGCAGCACAGCCACGCCGCCGCATATGACGCTTGTGATGCACCGAAATGATATTCTGGTGAAAAGCTATGAACATAGTATCAAAGAACGGTATTCGGGGGATTACGAACTGCTCCAGCTGCTGCTTTTGGATGGTGAGCTGCATGGCGCAGTGCAGGGAAAGTTTAAATATGGTCCTTATATTATAGAGAATGTAGTTGTAGATGAAGAATATGAGGACCGCAGGGAAGAAATCCTCCGAGCGGTCCATGATGCCAATGCAGGAAGCATTGTGCAGCGTTATAATTTTGAAGAGCTTCTGCCGGATGACTGCTTTTAGCAGTTACTCCTCCTCTTCATCTCCAAGCATTTCGTCCAGTTCTTCCTCATCTAACAGTTCGTCAAATGCATCAGATACAGCGTCGAATTCATCATCGTCTTCGATATTGAGCAATTCAATGTCTTCTTCGCCATGCCAGACAATACGGTAAAGAAAGATTTCGTCCTCCGGTTTTGGATCGCTTGGGAGCAGGGCAATATAGGACTGCTCCTCATTGTTTATATTTACAGGGAAAATAGCGAGGACGTCACATGTCAGCTCGCTTCCGTCATCTAGGGTCAGGGTTACCTGATCCGGTGTGTTGTCCATTGTGTGGTTATCCATAATAATCTCCATTTCTGCGCCGCCAGCAGTTTGGCAGCAGCCATTAGTAGGTTTATTATATGTGATAGAGGAGCGGCTTGTCAACGGTTTGGAAGGGAAAGAATAACAGTAAATTTTTATCCTGCTGATTGCTTGTAATTTGCAGAGGTGTTGTTTTTGATAAAATAGGTTAAGGAGCAGCTACAATGGATAAAAAATTTGATATTATAAAAGATGTTGACGGCAAGAGTATCGTGATTATCAATGATCTGCGTTTCAAAGGAAGAAGAAGCGTAGACTGGAGCATTGTTGAGGATTGCCTGAAAGAATATATTGGCCAGTGTGCAGAAATTACGGAAACATCGGATGTGGTGTACGTAGGTGCAGATTTTCCAGATGAGTTTGCGCATTCTAAAGATACAAAGGAACTAAGGGGTGCCAATATGTATGCAAAGGCAAATTCTTCAAGTGTCATCAAAGAGATGATCGAAATTGCTACAAATAAAACATTTGCGGAGAATTATGCACAAAAACATAATACAGATGCAAAATTTGGTTGGTATAGATATGACACACGTTTTGCAATACCCATTTATGATGATGTAGGAGGATTGGTTAAGTATAATGTTTTTAAGTCAAGAATACTGGTGCGTCATGCAGAAGATGGAAAACTGTATCTATATGATATTTTGAGAACAAAAAAAGAAACGAGCAAGCCGCTTGAGCAATAGCTGTACGGTCGAAAAACTCATTTCTCTTTATAGATTATATTTTAAAGGCATACTGCAGTTTTGTCAAGAGCAGAGAAAGAGAATAAAAAATAAGATAAGAACTAACAGAAATTGATATGCTATATTAAAAAACGTTAGGATTGTCTGATGAAACAATTACATCTATGCTGTTGCAGATTTTTTAAGTAAGATAAACTTATCGTGAAATGAGATATAAGATTTAGAAAGAGGTAAATGGATTGGCGGATTTCCAAAGATATGGAGCAGCAGACACAGCGTACCAGAAAGGGTGCGGAAGTGTTTACTCCCGCTTGGCTTTGCAATAAGATGAATAACTTCTGTGATGAAGAATGGTTTGGCTACAAAGATGTTTTTAATCGCCAAACGGAACACAAATGGATTCCGACAGAACATGCTGTAGAATTCCCGAAAGAAAAGAACTGGAAAAATTATGTAGATTCCAGACGGCTGGAAATTACGTGTGGGGAGGCGCCTTATTTAGTTTCAAGGTATGACGCTTCCACAGGGGAGTTCATTGAGGTTCATAAACGAATTGGAATGCTTGACAGAAAGCTTCATATTGTGAATGAGAATGCAGGTGATGAAACAGAGTGGATGAAATGGGTGGATTATAGAGAAAAGTTAGGAATCGGATTTGATGATAGCCAGAAGTTTAAGATGTTATTCATAGCTGAGAAAATAGCAAGGATGAAAAGTGAGGGATTATATGGATATTTTAGAGAGATTTGAGTTTAGGAACATAGAACAAACGGAAACAGAGCAGGCAGCAGCCATAGAACAGATTTGCTTTCCGCCCAATGAAGCATGTTCAGAGAAGAGTATGGCAGAACGCATCGTGAAAGCAAAGGACTTATTTTTGGTAGCAGTAGACAAAGAAACAGGAAAGATAGCAGGATTTCTGAATGGGATTGCGACAGATGAATCTCGTTTCAGGGATGAATTCTTTACTGATGTCAGCCTGCATAATCCAGAAGGCAGGAATATTATGCTGCTTGGGTTAGATGTACTGCCCCAATATCGGAGGCAAGGACTCGGCAGAGAACTCGTATATCAGTACCTTCAAAGAGAACGAGAAAAATGCAGGCAGGAAGTTTTCCTTACCTGCCTGGACTCAAAAGTAGAGATGTATAAAAAATTCGGTTTTGCAGACAGGGGAATTGCCAATTCAAGTTGGGGCGGTGAAGAATGGCATGAAATGAGCTGTATCCTGAGGTGATTTTTTGGTTGCGGATAAATCGCAGCATCGCAATTTATCCGAGTTTGACATAAACCAGAGTATTGATAAAGCTGGATGAGATGTATGGGAAGACAGGCAGAAAAGAGGCCCTCTATGGAAAACCATATCATATTTCATATTGATGTAAACAGCGCTTTCCTGAGCTGGGAGGCGGCAGACCGTCTTGCAAGAGGCGAGGAGGGCCCTGACCTGCGCGACATTCCCGCGATTGTAGGGGGAGACAGGGAGCGCAGGCATGGTGTTGTGCTGGCAAAGTCGGTTCCTGCAAAGAAATTTGGAGTCCGCACCGGAGAGCCGATTGCACAGGCGCTAAAAAAGTGTCCGGAGCTTACTATTGTTCCGCCAAGGCGCGGTTTATATGAACGGTGTTCTGCGCAGTTTCTGAGTATTTTGGAGCAGTATTCGCCAAATGTGGAGCAGTACAGCATCGACGAAGCATTTATGGATATGACCGGAATGCAGGAGCTGTTTGGAGAGCCAAAAGAATGTGCATACCAGTTAAAGGAGCGTATCAAACGAGAACTTGGGATTACGGTCAATGTTGGGATTTCTACAAATAAGCTGCTGGCGAAGATGGCAGGGGATTTAAAAAAGCCGGATATGGTGCATACGCTGTTTCCGTCGGAACTTAAGCAGAAAATGTGGCCGCTTCCGGTAGAGGACCTGCTTTTTGTCGGCAGGGCAACCGCTCAGAAGCTGCATCTGCTTGGCATCCATACGATTGGAGAACTGGCAGTAAGTGATCCGAGGTTTCTGCATACGCATTTGAAATCTACTGGGGATATGATTTGGCAGTTTGCGAATGGAATTGATGATGCACTGGTTCGGAGAGAGTCCCCGGCAGCAAAAGGCTACAGCAACGAGACGACGCTTGCGCATGATGTCACTGATGCGAGGGAAGCCAAAGAGGTACTGCTTTATCTTGTGGAAAAAGTGGCAGTGCGGCTTAGGCAGGATGGAAGAAGGGCAGAAGTTGTCTGTGTCGGGCTGAAAGATGCATGGTTTGTCTCAATGTCACATCAAAAGGTGCTGCCCAATCCGACTTCCGGGACAAAGGAACTATACGGTTATGCCTGTCAGCTGTTTGATGAGCTTTGGGATGGAAGGCCGCTCCGTCTGCTCAGCTTTTATGTCAGCCGTTTAACTGAGGATGAGATGCGGCAATTGCAGTTGTTTGATACAACGGATTACGAAAAGCAGGAGAAGGCAGAACGTGCAATGGACGCCATCCGAGAGAAATTTGGTTCGGATGCGATTAAACGTGCGGTGTTTTTAAAGCCAGAACAAGAGGAAAAATGAACGAGAATATCAGTGTTTCCGTGCGCAGCCTTGTGGAATTTGTGCTGCGCTCCGGAGATTTGGACAATACAAGAGGGCACAAAGATGCAGATGCAATGCAGGAGGGCAGCAGGATTCACCGGAAAATCCAGCGCAGCATGCCATCTACTTATACTGCGGAGGTGGGCTTAAAAATCGAAGTGCCGATTCCGGAAGCTTCTCTGGTTTTGACAGTGGAAGGCAGGGCAGACGGAGTCATAAACGATGCAGAGGCAGACCCTTCTGTTGTCATAGATGAGATTAAAAGCATGTATATGGATGTTGTGCATCTTACGGAACCGATTGGCGTACATCTGGCGCAGGCAAAGTGTTATGCCTATATTTATGCGGCCCAGAACCATTTAGAGCGCATTGGTGTGCAGATGACTTACTGCAGCATAGAGACAGAGGCAGTCCGGCGTTTTGTGCAGGAGTTTTCCAAGGATGAACTGGCAGCATGGTTTGATGGCCTGATAAAAGAATATTCCAAATGGCTTTTGTGGGAGCATGACTGGAAACAGAAGCGGAACGCAAGCATCAAAGAACTGCAGTTTCCGTTTGATTACCGTTCCGGGCAGAAGGACTTTGTGACAGGCGTATATAAAAGTATCCTGCGCGAAAAAAAACTGTTTGTGGAAGCGCCGACCGGGGTAGGAAAGACAATTTCCACGGTATTTCCGGCGGTGAAGGCAATGGGGGAAGGCTTAAGTTCCAAGCTGTTTTATCTGACTGCAAAGACGATTGCACGCACAGTAGCGGAAGATACATTTTCTATGCTGACAGAAAAAGGAGTCCGGTTCCGATTTGTCACGATTACCTCAAAGGAAAAAATCTGTGTTTTAGAAAAGCCGGAGTGCAATCCGGTGAGCTGTCCACGAGCTAAGGGACATTTTGACCGTGTCAATGCAGCAGTGTTTGAGATGCTGACAAACGAAGAAACTATTACGCGCGAACTGATAGAGCAGTACGCCGAGAAACATATGGTCTGTCCGTTTGAAATGTGCCTTGACGTGACGCTGTGGGCAGATGCGGTTATCTGTGACTACAACTATGTCTTTGACCCAAATGTGGCGCTTCGGCGTTTTTTTGCCGATGAAAAAAAGCATGATTATATTTTCCTGATTGACGAGGCGCACAACCTTGTGGAGCGTGCGAGAGAAATGTACAGTGCTGTCCTGATAAAAGAGGATTTTCTGACGGTAAAGCGTTTTCTCAAAAACAAAAATAAAAAAATGGAAAAGAGGCTTGCAGACTGCAATGATGCGTTGCTTCGCTTAAAGAGAGAGTGTGAGGAATTTCAGGTCTGGGACAATATAAATGATTTGTCTGTACTTTTGCTCCGTCTGCGTTCGGAATATGAGGATTTTTTGCAGGAGGCAGTGATAGAACCGGAGGCAAAGGAAGCAGTGCTTGGGCTCTACTTTGATGTACGCCAGTTTCTTGCCGTATTTGATATGCTTGGTGAGGATTACCGTATTTATACGGATTATACGGAACAAGGAGAATTTCGCTTAAAACTGCTGTGCATGGAGCCTGCGCGCGCTTTGAAGGAACGTCTGGAATGGGGCAGGAGCGCAGTGATGTTTTCGGCAACGCTGCTTCCGATTGCCTATTATAAAGAACAGCTTGGGGGAACGGCAGAAGACTATGCAATTTATGTGCCATCGCCATTTGATGTGAAAAAACGGCTTTTGATGGTCGGAAGGGACGTGAGCACAAAGTATACGCGAAGGAGCCGTTCCGAATATGAGAAAATTGCGGCTTATCTGGATGCTTTTACAGGCGCAAAGCTCGGAAACTACTTTGTGTTTTTTCCGTCTTATCAGATGTTAGAGCAGACTGCAGAGGTGGCGGAGGAACTGCTTGGCTGGAGCGAGAGTTCAGGGCATATGCGTTTGTTTGTTCAGAAACAAGGCATGACAGAACAGGAAAAAGAAGCGTTCCTGCAGGCATTTTCAGAACAGCCAGATAAGCTGACCGTTGGTTTTTGTGTGATGGGCGGCATTTTTGGTGAGGGAATTGACTTAAAAAACGACCGTCTGATTGGAACGGTGATTGTAGGGACAGGGCTTCCGATGGTATGCAATGAAAAGGAACTGTTTAAGTTCTATTTTGATGAGAGCAACCGGAGCGGCTTTGAGTATTCTTACCTTTATCCGGGCATGAACAAAGTCATGCAGTCGGCAGGACGTGTGATTCGTACAACAGAGGACTGCGGCGCAATTCTGCTGTTGGATGAACGGTTTCTGAGCGGATCTTACCAGAAACTGTTTCCGAGAGAATGGGTTCCTTATGAGACTGTGACTTGTGCAACAATGAAGAAAAAACTGGAAGACTTCTGGAAGAAAAAAAATTAACGGATTTTTAACGGTATTTTTTTCGATTTTCCGATATAATTAAACTTGGGGCAGATTATAGCTGTTTCTGCCCTCAGAAGACAGCAGGCTTAGATTTGGAACGGAGGAATGCGGATGAGAATGAATCCACAATTGAAAGAAAAGGTAATAGAATCTATCACCTCGGTGCTGCCGATTACGGGTATTGTACTGCTCCTTAGCATTACATTGGCGCCGCTGCATCCCGGACTGTTTCTGATGTTTTTGTTTGGCGCAATCCTTTTGATTATTGGTATGGGATTTTTTACGCTTGGTGCAGATATGGCAATGATTCCGATGGGCGAGGGCATTGGTGTGGTGATGAGCCGTTCCAAGAAAATGCTGCGTCTTTTGGCGGTGTTTTTTGTGCTTGGTGTGCTTGTAACAATTGCAGAGCCGGACTTGCAGGTGCTTGCAGAGCAGGTGCCGTCGATTCCGAATCAGGTACTTATTTGGACAGTTGCTGCCGGAGTCGGCGTTTTTCTTGTTGTTTCGGAACTCAGGATTTTGTTTAAAATCCCATTGTCTTATACATTGCTGTTCTTTTACGGACTGATTTTTTTTCTGACAATTTTTACACCAAATACATTTGTCCCTGTTTCTTTTGATGCAGGCGGCGTGACGACCGGACCGATTACTGTGCCGTTTCTGATGGCACTCGGCATTGGCCTTGCTTCGATGCGAAGCGATAAAAACTCCAGCAACGACAGTTTCGGATTGATTGCGCTTTGCAGTATCGGCCCGATATTGGCGGTGCAGCTGCTTGGCATATTTTATCAGCCGGGGGAGAGTTCTTATACAACTGCAACTATTATAGAGGCGGTGGATACAAAGGAAGCGGCAGCTTATTTCTTCATGGGTTTTCCAAGCTATGCAAAAGAAGTAGCAGTTTCGCTGCTCCCTATTTTCCTTGTATTTGCCGTGTTCCAGCTGCTGTTCCGAAGGTTTCATTTCCACCAGCTGCTTAGGATTTTATTTGGTCTGCTCTATACATACATTGGCCTTGTAATGTTTTTGACTGGCGTTAATGTCGGCTTTATGCCAGTTGGACAATATATGGGGGCGGCGCTTGCCTCTGGACAGTTTAAATGGCTGCTGATACCGATTGGCATGGCAATCGGCTACTGTATCGTGCGCGCAGAGCCTGCAGTACAGGTGCTTGTGAAGCAGGTAGAAGAAGTGTCGAATGGTTCCATTGCGCAAAAGACAATGCAGACCGCGCTTTCGGTCGGAATTGCAGCTGCCGTAGGGCTGTCAATGCTGCGTATTCTGCTGGGGATTCCACTGCTCTTCTTTTTGATTCCGGGATATGTGATTTCACTTATTATGACCTTTTTTGTGCCGCAGATGTTTACCGGAATTGCGTTTGACTCTGGCGGCGTTGCAAGCGGTGCAATGACTTCAACGTTTCTGCTTCCGTTTGCAATGGGAGCTTGTGAAGCGATTGGAGGGAATGTGCTGATGGATGCGTTTGGCATTGTGGCAATGGTTGCAATGACGCCGCTTTGCACGATACAGCTGTTAGGTCTTGGCGGCAAGGTAAGGGAACGTCTGCAGAAGAAACGTTTGGCAGATGGGCAGGCAGCGCTTTCAGAGGACTGTATTGTATACTTTGACTGAGCAGGAAGGAGACGGATTTCATGACGGAAAAAAAAGAACCGCTGCATCTGCTGATAACAATTGTGGAACGTGGACAGGGCGAGGCAGTTGCACGCCTGTATCAGAATGAGCAGCTGATTTGGCACTATCAGAGTTCAGGCTTTGGTACTGCATCTTCGGAACTGCTTAATGTCTTTGGCTTTGGAACGACAGAGCGGGACGTGCTGCTTAGCGTGGCTCCGGCAAAGAAGGTGAGGAACCTTCTGTATCAGCTGAACAATGATTTGCGCGGCAGCGTGAATGCAAAGGGAATCGCGTTCCATCTGCCGCTGACCGGAATCAACAAATCGGTTATGGAATTTATAATAGAGGCAGGAGATAGCCAAGGAAAAGCAGAAAACAGAACGGGAAAGACAGAGGAGGTGCATATCATGCAGAGTTCGGACCAAAATCTAATCTTAATCGTAGTAAATCAGGGCCATACTGACAGAGTAATGGAGACAGCAAAGAAGGCAGGCGCAAGAGGCGGTACGATTTTACGTTCCAGATTCCTTGGTGTTGAGGAAAGCGAAAAGCTATATGGCATTACACTTCAGGCAGAAAAAGAGATTCTCGCAATTGTAGCACCCGGGCAGACAAGAAAAAACATTATGGAATCGGTTCAGAAGGAACACGGCATGCATACAGAGGCAGGGGCAGTGCTTTGTTCACTGGCGCTGGAAGGAAGTGTAACAAGGTTAGGTTGACAATTCCAGAAATAATTCTTATAATAAATAATTACAAGAGGCATGCTGGCATTGTGTGAGGCACTGGTTCTATGTGACTATTTATTTGGAAATGGGGAATATTATGGAAACTGCCAGGCTGGAAGTAAGGAACGGTTTAAAATTTTATATTTCCGGAAGAGAAATTACACTTGGTCTGCATGACCTTAACGTAAGCTTTTCTATGGGAGAATTTGTGGCAATTACCGGTGAGAGTGGAAGCGGAAAATCAACGCTTGCGCATATTCTTGCCGGTATTTTTTCATGTGACAAAGGTGAACTGCTGCTGAACGGAAGTTCAACAAAGCAGTATGACGAGAAAGACTGGGAGCAGTACCGGAGAGACAACATCAGCTTTATTGCGCAGAATTATGGCATTCTGCCGGGCAATACAGTGTTTGACAATGTTGTCAGCGCGCTGCGGCTTGCAGGTATGGAGCAGGAAGAGGCAAAGGAGAGGGCAAAACATCTGCTAAAGCAGGTGGAGCTTTGGAAATGGAGAAGGAGGCGTGCGGCAAGGCTGTCAAGCGGACAGAAGCAGCGTCTTTCGATTGCACGCGCGCTTGCAAAACCGGCTCCGATTCTGATTGCTGACGAACCAACAAGCAATCTGGACTGGGGCAACAGCTGCCGGATTATAGAGCTGCTTGCGGAAGCTTCCAAGGACCGTCTTGTAATTGTTGTGACGCATAATTTTGAAGCTGTAAGGAAATATGCTACAAGACATATTGTTATGTATGACGGCGAAATCAGCTCGGACATGCTATTAGTACCAGAGAATGCGGAAGCAGAAGATGTGCCAAGGCGAAAGGCGAAAACAATAGAAGCAGAGAAAGAAAGTCAGCCGGCCGGAAAGCAGAAAGCAGGCAGCAAACAGCAAAAAGAGCTTGGTTTTTATATTGCAAGGCTTCAGATGAAGGCAAGACCTGTCTGGAGTGTCTTTATGGTGCTTTTGTTTTCGCTGACGGCATTTGCAGTATTTGCATTTCTTGGGACGTTTTTTGTTGCGCTGGATGATACAGGGACACGTCTCTATAATAACGAAGCATTTCGGAATGGAAATGAGCGAAGGATTGTTGTAATCAGGAAAGATAAGGAACCGTTTACGCAGGAAGATTATGAGACGCTGCTTACATTACATTGGGCAGAATCCCTGCAGCGATATGACAATATACTGGACGTGAACTATTATTACCGCCCGGAAATAGATTTTGAATACCGCTATACCGGCGATAGCAAAGACATGTTTTCTGATATTGTATACTCTACTAATGTGCTGTTTCGGAATCATGGGCTGTACGTGCAGACCGTGCCGATGATGAAAGAGGGAACGGCGTTTTTGACGGCAGGACGGCTGCCGGAACATATGGACGAAGTAGTGGTTGTCGGCGGCGAGGAACTGATTGGGACAATCGTGCCGGTGTATCTGTTAGACCGCAGTGAATGGGGAGAGGATTCTTATATATATGAACAAATGACAATCGTTGGGGTCACGGACTATGGAAATGGGCTTTATTTTGATAACCGTGTCGGGCAGATGCTCTGGCAGGCGGTTGTCTGTAAGGAGCTTCTCTGGAACTATGTCTATGGTGTAGACAAAAACATGGAAGGGGAGGCATTTTCATTTACCGAAGAGATGGCACGGCGTTACGAGGAAATAGCACAGCGTTATGGAGAAGTTCAAGAACTGTTTTTTATGGCAGATTTAAATACAGAAGGAAAGGACACAGTCCAAGGACTCAGGCTTTCTTATGCTGGGACAAATTCTGCAAAACTGGTTGGATATGTTGGGCTTTCGGAGGAAGTGTTTGACCAGCTTTCTTTCCGGAATGCATGTACGCAGGTTTCCTTGTTTATCACAGATTATTCTTATACTGACCGGGCTATCCGCGCGATTGAAGAACTTGGCTATGAGGCGATTTCGCCGTATCGGGTAGGTTCGGTAGCTAAGAATGAGGCAAAAGCAAAGGAACGCATGACGACGCTGGTTCTCTGCCTTACGGCACTGTTTACGGTTGTTGTGGCACAGGTTGCCGTATTTACGGCTATGTTCAGTGCGCAGATGCAGGGCTATACCGAACTTTGCAATATGGGGCTGTTCTGCCGGACGGGAAAACACTCAGTGTTTTGGCAGATGCTTTTGCTTACTGTAATAGGGCAGCTGATTGGCGGTCTTGCGATTTTTCTTGGGGCAGACAGAGGGGTGCAGCGTTTTGCCGACCTCGTAAAGTATCTGGAGCCAAAGATGATTGTTGTGCTTAGCCTTGTCCATTTGGCAGCGGCGCTTCTGGCCGCATTTGCAGTCAGCCATATGCTGCAAAATAAAGTATTTCCGTTCCTTCCAAAAGGATATGATATTGATTTGAGCGAACTGGAAGAAGGGGAGGGGGCAGAAGCATGATACAGACAGAACAGCTTCGGAAAACATATAACAGACATAGCAGGAATTCCAATGAAGTTTTAAAAGGTATTTCTCTTACACTTCCGGATACAGGGTTTGTCTGTATCTTAGGAGAATCCGGATGCGGAAAGACAACACTGATGAATGTGATGGGAGGTCTGGATGTTTTTGATAGCGGGACGCTTACTGTCAATGGCATTACGATAAAAGGCAGGCAGACCAAGGCGATGGAGGAAGAAAGGAATGATAAGTTTGGATATATATTCCAAAACTATTATCTTCTTTCAGAGCGTTCGGTAGCATATAACGTATATCTTGGCCTGCACTCACTCCCGCTTGGCAGGCGTGAAAAGCTAAAAAGAGTCAAAGAGGCGCTGGATTCCGTCGGCATGGTTCCTTATGCAAAAAAACGTGTCAGTGATTTATCTGGCGGGCAGCAGCAGAGAGTGGCAATCGCGCGTGCGCTTGCAAGAAAGCCGGATATTATTTTTGCCGATGAGCCGACCGGAAATCTGGACGAAACCAATACAAATCAGGTATGCATGCTGTTGCGGCAGGTGTCCTCTTCCTGTCTTGTTGTGATGGTAACGCACGAAAAGCGGATTGCAGAACAGTTTGCCGACCGGATTATTTCACTTGAAGCAGGGGAAATCCAATCAGATTGTGAAAATACGCCTGTTTCGGAGGAAACGGCCTTGGCAGAACAGGTCACAGAAGAATCCGAGCAGTTACAAGGGCTGCCAAAGCAACAGAAGCAGAAAGCAGAAGGATGGGGTTTTCGGACCCTGCTCAAAGAGGCGCTGCTGCTGCTCTGGGCAAAGGGGCACCGGACCGGCTGGCTTTATGCATGCCTTTCTGTTCTGACTGCGGTCATTGTGCTGACGGTCGGGGACTACCTGACGACTGCGGCGATTCACCCGGAGGATTTTATTATTACGGACGAGAGGCTGCTTGAGGTAGAAATTATACGCGGCGGTGTTGGAGGAGAATCTCTTGCAGATGCATTTGAAACGTATCTGAAATACTTAGAGAGTTCCGGACTTGATTTTGAAATTGTGCCAATTGTAGCATCGCAGACTTCTTATCATCATAACCATTCTTTTTATCAGCTGCGCGAATTGAGTGAGAATGTATCAGGCTTTTCTTACCTTCCGTTAGAGATGTGCAGCGAGGATACTTTGATTTATGGAAGAATGCCGGAACAGCCGGAAGAAATTGTCGTAGACCGTTTTGTGCTGGATCGTTTTTTGAAAGAAGATGGTATTTTACAGGCGAGTGTTCCGAGACTGTCCGGTTTTCTGGGACAGACACTGACTTTATATAAAAAAGATGCGGTATTGAAAATTGTTGGTATCTGCGATGCAGGCAATCCAACAGTTTATATGGACCCATATGCAATTTTGACATGCGCTACAGCAGGGACGAGCGTTATGAGCCTGTCACAGCTGAAAGAACGGTATCCGGGAGAATTCGATGAGCTTACGCTTGCGGAGGGAGAGGTGT
>CAJTZB010000024.1 GCA_910583815.1 uncultured Lachnospiraceae bacterium | reverse complement strand
CTCAGTCGGTAGAGCATTCGGCTGTTAACCGAAGTGTCGTAGGTTCAAGTCCTACTTGAGGAGCGCAAGCTACCAAAGAAACGGTAGCTATAAAGCTCGCAAACTCAGCGTTTGCGGGCTTTTTGTGTAAGACAGTCCTTTGATGCTATGGAATTGGGAAGGTCGGATAGGGAGCGAGGAAGCTTTTTTACTCCTTGTGCGTATTTATGTGGCGATTTGTGCCCTTATTTGGGAAAAGTGGATAAACAAGACCGTATGGCACCTTGCCAACCCTGTTTGGGGCGATTTGGAGAAAATGGTATCTAACCCTGTCTGTGGGAAGCGCGTGACGCCCTCAAGTGTAAGGGAAACCGGGGTGTTTGGCAAGGGTCGAAATGTGTGCAGTTAAAGGATTGGGGCTTTCAAGCCCCCTCACCCGAAAAACGCCGCCCAGCAAGGCCGTGTGTGAAAATGAAATGCCATCCAGAGATATGGGGGTACTACAAAATTGGGGGGGCATAAGAAAGAAATCTGCAGAAAACAAGGCATGCGTGCGAGTGGCATGGATGCGAGCAGGAAAAGTAACACCTGATACTGAATATCCCAAATTATTTTATTTTATCAGGTACAGAAACACTAAAAAGAAAAATACCACCACAAGGGAAGTGTGCCCATTTGGTGGCATAAGGGATACGGCAGGGCGGTGTATATTAAAGCCGATGATGGGGAAACTGTCCGGTCTGATCCTTTTGGTTTTGTTCATAAGGCTGTCCTAAGAGGATGATCATGGAAGGGTCAAGGAAATAGTCTCGCTTATCAATGAATTCCTGCTGTTTTTTTGCAGATAGGTACTGAAACATATCCTGATAGTCAAGGTCTGTCAGGAGTGTGCCTTTGGGAAGAGCAAGGAGCCGGAGGGGGATCCGCTCATTCCGCAGATTGTTGAACAGATCTCTGTTGCTTGTAAAGATGCCTGTTTTGCCATACCCAAAGGGGATGGAAATACTGGAGCTTCACAAAGCCATAACTGCCGGCATCAAGAACCAGAAGATCAGCGCTGTATATTTCACTGAATGCATCCGCAACTCGCTGGCAGGCGGCATGTTCTTCATCGCCGATGCATAGCTACTCTCCCTGCCTGCTTGTCCGCAGGATGGGTTTTCAAGCAGGAATCTTCATCTTCTAAAAATTTTCAGTTCAATTTCAGCCCTGCAGTTAGTGATGGCGACGTGCTGGAGAGGCTCCTGCTCTCCTCAGCCGTTTATGCCCCTGCATCGCCTGACAAGGTTGGTGAGTCTTTTCTGCTGTTCAAACCCAAGGATGTAGGAAAGGATATATAATTGTAAGAAAGGAAAATAAACTGTATGGGATGGTGTAGCCGGAAAGACCAGCGGTCTTCTGAAAAGGCGTTGCTGTAATTTTAGAAAGCTGGAAATGGTACTAAAGAAGTGGACAAAGAGCAGGAACAGCTAGCAATGGAGTTTAGAATGGTTGAAATATTAAAAGAGCATCCTCTGACTAACGAGAATGCTTATTTTTATTCATAGGATAGTTTCATCTTTTTTGATGTCATATAAATAACATCTTGACTATATTTGTATTTTCGACCATAATATAGTTGAAATATTTGTCTATTCGTAAGTCATCAGGACATTGGGATATTTCTGCTTATTGCATAAAGTTCCTTGGTGACGAGGAACATATCCTTGGTGCAATATGGATTAATTATTCATGGGCAATGCCAAATGATGAATCGTGACCAAAAGATACGAGAATTAAGAGCAGAAAAATATATATTCAAAAATTATAGGTATAAAGGATAAACTAAAAAGGGGTAAAGCATATGCCACAAGATACAACGAATATTATGACAACATACGAAATTATCGCAACTGTTATTGCTGTAATTGCGCTTCTTCAACCATGGATTATCAAGTTTTGCAATCATTTTTTGAGGAAGATATGTGTCTCATTTATTCCGTCTGCCCAAATCAAGCTTTATTATAACAGAAGCGGGGCGTATGTATATCTAGGCGGTGTCATTGAATCAAAAAATCAGGTAGCCGTGATAAAAGATATATCAGTTAAAGTTATTCGGCAAAATGATAAAGCTGAATTGAAGTTAGACTGGTCATCATTTGTGGCTCCTATTTTTCAATCCGTCGGTGGCAATGCAGTAAGTACCAGCGAAATTGCACGACCATTTATGGTTGAAGCAGGTAGTCTTTATCCTGTATTTGTTGAATTTGCATCTGTAAACACACAAGAAAATGATCGATTGGCTGAAATCTATAGTACAATAGCTGCTGAAGCTTTCAGCATCACCCAATCTAATGTTACATTCGAACAAGCTAAGCAAAGGCTTGTCGGTTCTCAGAATTATCAAAATTTCAGAGATGAGTTACTGCAAAACTTTTACTGGAAGGAAGCAGATTATATTATTGAACTAACTATTACATATAATGAGAGAAAAACAAAGCAGTACAGATATAAGTTTAATATAGATGCTAATGAAGCTGCAGCATTTAAAGAAAACATTGAGAACTCACTGAAGAGTGCAATCGATGAAATCTATAGAGTTCCAACAAATTTACTTTGTCCACGGAAAGATTTTGTGTCTGCAGAAAACGAAAAATGAACCGCGGATTTTTACATTATCACCCCGGAATATCAGAGAGCATACTGCGCTGTGTGTGCTCTTATTGAATTTGTTTGAAGCATAACTGTCTGGCGGTCTATTAACAAGGAGGCAACATGAAAGTAAGAGAAACACCCCCATTTGCTCCGGTGCTTATGGAGTCGACGAGAGCCATTGGTTATAGTTTGGAGGCAGCAATAGCAGATATTATTGACAATAGCATTGCCGCAAAGGCTGGAAAAGTGCAGTTATTCTTTTTCCCAGTAGAAAACGCTTATGTTTGTATTCTTGACAACGGTAAGGGGATGAATAATGAACAAATTGATATTGCAATGCAATATGGGAGCAAGAGCCCTACAGAAGTCAGAGATGCTTCTGATTTGGGACGGTATGGATTGGGATTGAAAACAGCATCACTCTCTCAGTGCCGTATATTGACTGTTGTCAGTAAGCAAGGAAATTTATTGGTAGGAAGACGCTGGGATTTGGATTATATTGCTGAAACGGGGAATTGGTCACTGCTTATTCTTGATGAACAAGACATAAATACCATCCCTCACATCTCCAATCTCAAAGAGCAGGAATGTGGAACACTGGTTGTTTGGCAAAATCTTGATCGGCTTTTAATGGGTGAAATCGATTATGAAAAATCGCTTGGCCGAAAAATGGATGAAGTACGCTGTCATTTGGAGTTAGTTTTTCATCGTTATTTATCAGGAGAGACTGGTATTAAGAAACTTGAAATTCAATTTAACGGCGTGAAAATTAAGGTAGCCGATCCGTTTCTGATTAAAAAAAGTACGCAGGCAATGGATGAGGAAACCTTGGTTGTTAGGGGGAAACGTATAGTAGTGCGACCATATATACTTCCCCATATTTCAAAAATGACTGAGGAAGAAAGAAAGCAGCTTGGTGGGAAAGAGGGTATACGCCGACAGCAAGGATTCTATGTGTATCGCAACAAGCGGCTTTTGATTTGGGGCACATGGTTCCGCATGATGCGGCAGGGAGATTTATCCAAACTTGCGCGAGTGATGGTCGATATTCCAAATGACCTTGACGATTTGTGGACTTTGGATATAAAGAAATCACACGCAGTTCCTCCCGCTGAGGTCAGAAGAAATCTCCAAGTTGTAATTGACCGTATTGCTGATAAGAGTAAGAGGACATGGACTTATCGCGGTAAAAAAGAAATTACTGATGCTGTCGAGCATATGTGGACTCGTATGAAAACACCAAACAGCGGTATTTCATATGAGATAAACCGCAATCATCCTTTGGTTGAGCAAATTATCGAAGAAACCCCCGCTGTTCGAGGAAAGCTTGAAACTTTGCTCAAGCATATTGAACGGGGAATCCCCTTCAATCAGCTCTATGTTGATTTAAACAACGATGAAAAAATTGAAAATGATACGGAGTTTGAAGAAACGGAAATCCAGAAAACATTGGAACATATGCTTTCGGTAATGCCCAGCAGTATTCTTAGAATTGAATTCCTAACAAGAATTGAGCACACGGAGCCGTTTTGCAGTTGTCCAAATGTTATAAAGGATCTTCGAGATAAGGAGGATTTATAATGCCCAATCCCAATATTACGATGATTGAAAGTGTTATTTCGGCAGCAGTCAGCACACAGTATAAAGAAGTTCCTCCTACAGAGGAAGAATTCCTTACTTTTGCCACTACTATGCGCAGCAATATGGCTGGATTTCCTGTGACCGATGACGAATTTAATGACATTTTATACAGGCTCAGGTCTACTATTGTTATTCAAATGGATGTAGGTGTCTTTATCAATGACAGGAACACTCCGCACAAGTCGTGGCTTCCATCTCGTAGAGCTGATCTTGAATTATTTTTTTGGAATCGATACAAAAAGTATCTTGAAGAGATCAAACATTGGAATCCCAGAGTAACCGCAACACTGGACAAAGTGTCTGATGAAATTGTTGATTTGTTGGGCGACCCTCAGTGCACTGATTCATTCCAGCGCAGGGGCTTAGTTTTAGGTGATGTTCAGTCAGGCAAAACCGCAAATTACACGGCTATCAGCAACAAAGCTGCGGATACTGGATATAGGATTATTATCGTTTTGGCTGGCATGATGGAAAATCTTCGTCAGCAGACGCAATCACGATTGGATGCTGAATTTTCTGGGCGCAAGAGCGAATATTACCTCGATCCCAAAGCAGAACAGGAAATTAAAAACTTACCCGTTGGTGTCGGCAGATATGGGGTGCAGAAACGAATTGCCGCTTTTACATCTGTATCCAAAGATTTTGACAGCAATGTATTGAAAAGCAACGACTTAAACCTGCAAAGCGTTTCTGATCCGGTGTTGCTTGTTGTAAAAAAGAATAAGCGTATTCTAAATAACCTGATCAAATGGCTTTCGAACAGTAAAGATACTTCAACAGACAAAATCATGCTTCCGATGCTCCTGATTGATGACGAAGCAGATAATGCTTCTGTTAATACAAAAAGCGAAGATGATAATCCTGCTGCAATAAATGCCTGTATCAGAAGATTACTTAACGATTTCTACCAGGCATCGTATTTGGGAATTACAGCTACACCGTTTGCAAATATTTTTATCAATCCTGAAACAGAAGACGAAATGATTGGTGACGATTTGTTTCCGCGTGACTTTATATATTCACTGGCTCCACCATCAAACTATATTGGGGCAGATAAAATATTTGGTGAAACTCCGGAATTTTCAGATGTGCTGATTCCTCTTCAGCGTGATGAGATGGATTTGTTTTTCCCGTTTACTCATAAGAAAACTCTTGAGGTGGATGCATTGCCTCCAAGTCTATATGAAGCAATGGCGTATTTCTTGCTGTTTAATGCAGTTCGAGATTTGAGAGGCGACTGTACAGATCATCGTTCAATGATGATTCATGTCAGCCGTTTTACTGATGTACAGAATAAGATAACAGAAGCTGTAAATGAATGGCTTGTTCAAGTCAAGTCAGATGTACTCAATTACGCGGTGCTTTCTGAGGAACAGCGTGAACAGATTTCAAGTCTCCATTATTTACATAAAGTATGGATTGAACATGATCTTGAACGTATCAGCGGGACGAGCTGGGATAACATTTGTGTCAAATTCCTTAATCGGGCGATTGCCCCAATTGCAGTTAGAGCGGTTAATCAAAAAACCGGCGCAACCAGCTTAGATTATTATAATCACAAAGACGATGGACTTCGCGTTATTGCAATTGGCGGCAATAGTTTGTCCAGAGGACTTACGCTGGAAGGATTAGCTGTTAGTTACTTCTATCGCAAATCTCAGATGTATGATACGCTTCTGCAAATGGGACGTTGGTTTGGTTATCGTCCAAATTACGATGATTTGTTTAGAATCTGGATTTCTGAAGATGCCATTGATTGGTATGGATATATCACAAGAGCGGCTAATGAGCTGAAAGATGAGATTGCGAAGATGAAGCTGGCAAATCAAACACCAATGGAATTTGGCTTGAAAGTTCGCCAAGATCCAAACTCACTAATTGCTACAGCCAGAAACAAAATGCGCTCAGCCACATTGGTACGCCGCCCTGTCACAGTTTCTGGAAGATTGCTTGAGACCCCAAGACTGAAAGCAAACATTGATATCCTCAATGCAAACGAAACAGCATTTAAGAATTTCGTGGATCATCTTACAGGTGCAGGCACATTGGATTCAGCAGAAAAACAGTATTACTGGCGCAACGTACCAAAAGAAATGATCGTTCAGCTACTTTTGGATTTTGAGACTCATCCGTGGCATTTGGCATTTCAGGGAAGAGCATTAGCTGAATACATCGATGAAAAAATGGATGAAGACACATGGGATGTTGCATTGATCACCGATGGCGAAGGAGGTGCCTATCCTCAAGGGTTGAAATATGGAGATAAAATTCTTTCAATCCGCTCTACTGAAAAACGTACTGTTATCGCAGATGAAAAGATGATTCGTATCAGCGGAACAAGAGTTAAAGTTGGATCCGGCGGATGTACGAGAGTTGGTTTATCAGCCAAAGAAATTGAATTGGCTAAGAAACGATTTAAAGAACAAAACGGTGATAAGCATATGTCTGACAGCGCTTATCTGATTAAAGAACGCAGTCCGCTGTTGATGCTTCACATTATTGAGACTAATCTTGATAAAAAAGAACCAACGAATGTTAATGTGCCGAAATACCTGTTTGCCCTCGGTGTGGGTTTCCCTGACAGCGGAAGTGGTATAAGAACCGCAAATTATATGGTGAATATGGTTGAAATCAAAAACTGGATGGATCCGGATGAGGAAGAAGACGAATGAAGATTACGGCCGAGCATCTTCATAGAAAGTGGAATTCTATCAATTACTATGACGGTGGATATATTCAAGTGGCGACAGAGCATTCTTTAGAATGGTATGTTGGATATGAAAAAATTGATCAGAAAACCCTCTTGCTGATTACTGAAAAAGAGCCGGACTTGCTGCCGACATCAAAATCCATTGTTGTTTCAAAAGGTCTTCGAACAGACGGAAGATGGGCATTGTCTTTGGTACTGATGCGTACAGAACAAGAGAGCGTATTTGAAACGCTGTGTGCAGATATTATTACATATTCTCAAATTGCAGAAAATGAGGCATCTGCTTTGCTGTTTACGGCGAAAAGATATAAGCAATGGAATAAGCTGCTCGAATATCAAAGAAAGAGCTTAATGGACGAAAGCAGCCGCAAAGGGCTATTGGGTGAGTTGATTTATCTTTGCGATATTATCAGCGGCGGCTATCCCGTGATGCCGGCGATACAAGGGTGGGTAGGTCCGGAAGGCGCAGATCAGGATTTCATTTATTCTGATGGCTGGCATGAGATTAAAGCGCTAGGGATTTCTGCCGCATTTGTTAATATTTCATCTTTGGAGCAGCTGAACAACCATGATCCGGGCGAACTTGTAGTAATGCACCTTGATAAATGTGCGCCCGAACGCAGCGGAGCTGTATCTCTTGGAGAACAAGTTGATTTTGCATTGTCTCAAGCTGCAGATGATCCAGATGCGCTGTCGCTGTTGGAAAACAAGCTGGCAAAGTATGGATACATTGATTTACCTGAATACCGTGAACAGAAATATATCTTTTCTGGGAAAGTTTGTTTTCGTGTTGATGCGGACTTTCCGAGACTTATCGCTGATACTGTACCTTCTCAAGTAATATCAGCACAGTATACCATCAGTCTTGTCGGAATAGAGGCTTGGCGATTGGAGGATTAACATATGGATGTACAGGAATTCAGAAAAGATTTTCTTGAAAATGTAAAAGCAGAAGCTGCTGCTATGGGCGAGGGATCTTGTGCCGCATTTGTGGAGGATATGGCGCAGTATTTGGTAGATGCTGAGGTGCTGCCAGATTTTAACCCATCGTTTTATACCAATACTGCTGGCAGAAAGAAATATCGTGTCGATGGATATGCACTTGACGAGTTTGACTTTACTATGAATTTAATTATTGCTGATTATGATGGCATCAAGGAACGGTCGTTGACTAAAGCTGCAGCAAACATAGAGTTTTCAAGGCTTGCACTGTTTGTTGATCAGGCTCTGAACAGCAATCTTTACAAAGAGATTGAGATGAGTACGCCCTGTGCGGATCTTGTTGATTTGCTGCGTCTGAACCGTGATCGTATTCGAAAATATCGTTTTTTGATTTTCACTGATGCTGAAATGAGCGGATTGATAATTACGCTGGATAACATCGAGATTGGCGGCGTTGTGGCAGAATGCCAGATTTGGGATATTGACCGTTTGTATCGTGTGTGTTCTTCTGACTTGGGAAGACAGGATATTGAAGTTAACTTCCGCGATTATACGGATGAAGGCATCCCATGTCTCGAAGCAAGCAGTGCTGCCACCGCAGAATATAACAGCTATCTGTGCATTGTTCCCGGAAGTGTTTTGGCGGATATTTATGACCAATTCGGCAGTCAGCTTTTGGAAGGCAATGTTCGCTCTTTTTTATCAACTAAAGTTGCAGTTAATAAGAAAATTCGTGAAACAATCCTAAAGTGTCCTTCCATGTTTTTTGCATACAACAATGGTGTTTCTGCAACAGCAATGAATGTTCAAATTGAAACAACAGAAAAAGGCAGGTTTATTGTTGCTGCGAGGGATTTTCAAATTATTAATGGCGGTCAGACGACAGCATCGCTCTCAAACACTAGACATAAGGATAAGGCTGATCTGCGTGGGATTTATGTGCAAATGAAGTTAACTGAAATTGATGAAAGTGATCCAGACTGTTCTACAGAATTGATACGAAACATTTCACGTTCCTCAAACAGCCAAAACAAGGTGAGCGATGCCGATTTCTTCGCGACACATCCGTTCCATGTGCGTATGGAGCAGTTTTCACGCAGAATTTTTGCTCCTGCAGAAGCTGGTGCGCAGTATGAAACGAAATGGTTTTACGAACGTGCCAGAGGTCAATATCTTCAGGCTCAAATGCGCCTAACTCCTGCCCAAAAGAAGCAATTTGCCCTGCAGAATCCGAAGAGCAAAGTGATCACAAAAACAGATTTAGCTAAGGTTAGAAATACTTGGGACGGGTATCCTCAAGTCGTGAGTAAGGGTGCTCAGACAAACTTTATGAAGTTTGCAGAACTCATTGGTGATGTTTGGATAGAAAAAGATTATGTCTTTAATGAACGATATTATACCGAATCTGTTGCACTTATGATTCTTTTTAGACACTTGGAGGCAATGATTCCAAGACAGCCTTGGTATGAACAGGGGTATAGAGCTAATATTGTTACATATTCTATCTCACTGCTTCGGCTACTAATAAAAAATCAGTTCAAAGATATGGATTTGGATTTACAGAGTATTTGGCAGCGTCAAAGTGTTTCTGATGCTGTGACAGAAGCTCTTGAAACAATCTCTGAACAAGTATTTCTGAAAATTACTGATCCCAGCAGACAGACCATTAACGTAACACAGTGGTGTAAACGTGATGCTTGCTGGGCAAGTGTTCAGGAAATCGACATAAACCTTCCCACGTCATTCACAAGCGTTTTGATCGGGAAAACCGAAATGAGAGCCGCAGAAAGAGAAGCAAAACAAGATCAAAAAATTATTTCCGGCGCAGAAACTCAAGCAAGTGTCCTTGAGCACAATGCTGCAGAGTGGAGAAAGCTGTCAGAGTTTGCTATTCATAAAAAAATGCTGACTCCGGATGAAATTACGGCATTAAAATATGCATGCCAGATACCGAGTAAAATTCCCAGCCCATATCAGAGTCAGCGGTTGTTGGCGTTGCTTGAAAGAGCGTTATCTGAGGGATTTAAATTTTGACAGCATAGGAAAGAGGAATGGGAAAATGTATATGGTAATTGATTTGTTTGCGGGAGCAGGAGGATTAAGCCTTGGTTTTTCGCAGACTCAAAAATATGAAGTAAAAGTTGCTTTTGAAAACAGCCCATATATGCAGGAAACCTATCGTAAAAATCACCCTAATACGGAAGTGCGGGGGGATGTTTGCATTGCTGATTATGATGAGATAAAGCGTAAATATGGAGAGATTGATGTTGTCATCGGAGGTCCCCCTTGCCAGGGGTTTTCAAATGCTAATAGACAGAAGAATCACGCGATAAGTCAGAATAATATGCTTGTAAAGCAATATCTTCGCGCGATTCTTGAACTAAAGCCGAAGGCCTTTGTCATGGAAAACGTAAGTATGCTGAAATCGGAAGTTCATCGGTTTTACATGGAAAAAGCAGATGTTGATATCGTTAAACAGTACGAAATTCCTGTGAAAGTTACCCAACTCAGCTTGCTTGATGAGCAATATATTTTTGAAGGTGTTTTGGATATTCTGCAAGATCCGCAGCGGATTGCAATGTATATCTGGAAAGAAAGTGATTATTATGAATTAAATGTAATTTATAAAGCATCTAAGAATATTGCCAAGCTGAAAGTAGCTCTCCAAAAGCATAAGGCTAAGTTGGAAAAGACTATAAAAAGACATCTTGAGGAGCAAGACACAGGTCATATAACATCTGAATCAAAGAAAGCGTTTTCAGCTTTATCTGACTTCTATGCCGGAAGGCTATCAGCAAGTGAAGTCAAGTTGAAAATTGAGCCTGCTATAATGCTTCAAAGAATGCTCAACAAAGCATTAGAAATACATAATCATGATATCATTGTCGATTCTTACTCGCTTGCCAAAGGCGTTTGTGCTAATATCCAGTCTTTTGCGGTATTTGACTATCTGAAAGGTATTTTAGAAAAAATAAAGGATGGTTATGTAATTGATAGTGATGTTCTCTGTGCTTCTGATTATGGTGCTCCGCAAAAAAGAATGCGCTTTGTTGTAATCGGAATAAAGCGCAGCATTTCAACAAAGATTGCATTGCCTAAAGGATGTTTTGATAAAGATGAATATCGGACAGTGCGTGATGCAATTGAGGATATAGAAGATGTTGAGCCGTTTTTTGATTTAGAGGAGGATAAAGACGGTATAATTATTGCTCAAAAAGCTGGTCTCGGAGAGCTTGCTGAATCTTTAAGAAATTCAGATATACTAAAGAACCATATCGTGACAAAAACAACAGATACGGCTATGGAACGATTTAAGGCTTTGAAGCAGGGCGAGAATTTCCATTCCCTTGATGAGTCCATGAAATCAAACACCTATACTGATGCATCTCGAACACAGAATACTATATATCTGCGTCTGAATTATGATGAGCCAAGCGGTACAGTTGTGAATGTAAGAAAATCGATGTGGATACATCCAACATTAGATAGAGCAATCAGTGTAAGAGAGGCTGCACGTTTACAAACATTTCCGGACAGTTTTGTTTTCTGCGGATCTAAGGATAAGCAGTATCAGCAAGTTGGGAATGCTGTTCCCCCTATTATGGCAAAATCCATTGCTGAAAAGTTGGCAAGGGTTCTGCATGATAATTTACCGAAAGGTGGTATTTATGGCGGATAATCATTCCAAAGAAGTGCGCAGTATGAATATGTCACATATTCGAAGCACTAATTCCAAGCCAGAAGAAATAGTTAGGAAGTGGCTTTTTGCACACAACTTTCGCTATCGTAAAAATGTGCGTAAATTACCAGGATGTCCGGATATTGTTCTTGCTAAATATCAGACTGTGATTTTTGTGAATGGATGCTTTTGGCATAAGCATGACTGCCCAAGATTTGTATGGCCTTCGTCTAATCAGGAATATTGGAAGCCCAAAATTCAGCGAAATGTTGAACGTGACTGCGAAAACAAAACTGCTCTTCAAAATATTGGATGGAATGTTCTTACTATTTGGGAATGCGAATTGAAAAAGGATATACGTGAAAAAAGGCTCGAAAGACTAGCATGTGAGATTCAAAATAATATTAACAGATAAGAAGTTATCATATTATTGTACAAATCCGAGTTCTCTTTTGAGTTTAGCAGAGATGCCATGCCAAAAAGTTATTTTACTGAGAGATGAGCCTCTAACTAAGCTAGATAACAATAGTGCAAATATGGAAATTATAATAAGAATCGAGAAAAGAAAGCTACGGAAATCTTTTTCTCTGATTTTTTGCAGTGAATTTACAAGAAAATATTGCAAAATCATTGTTTATAGGTTAAGCTGATAAAGTAAATACATTGTTTAAGCGCAGTTTTTAAATGTAAAGTAACAGTTTGACTTACAGACCATGTTGCAAGAAGAGCTCGGACTTACATTAAAATTGACAGGAAAGCTTGTCAATGTATCATATTTTGTACCCCCCGGGAACTATCAAGGAACGGAGATCATGGGTGATTCTTTGAGATAGTAATGATAAACCTTCGGTGCGTAAATTATTGTTCTTTGGCATTACACCATAATTTACCTAAGATGTATGTCAAGGCATATGTCTGGGAGCTATGTGTGTAAAGCCCATAAATCTGACCAATGAGCCTGTACATACATAGTGTAGAGGCTTCTATTTTTGGTCAGGTGGAGGGGTGAGGACAAATGAAGATATGCAAGAAGAATGCACCAAGGCTGTGGGAAATGTGTTATGGTAAAACTATGTATGCTGAGGATTTTCATGGAAATCTGATGTGCAGAAATGGTTACGGTAATCCAAATTATTATATTATTGAGGATGGCGAGAGGATTTATTGTGGGTGGAACCTGCATCACATTTTACCAAAAGCCTTTGGTGGTAGCAATGCGATTTCTAACTTGCTTTGTACAAACATCGCTACAAACGAGGCGACTGGAGATCAGATTACATTCTGGATTGACGGTTGTTTGTATCAAGTTCAGAAATGCAATAATGTGGAATATGGGATTGTGGAGTTAAGGTAATGGGCACCAGCAAAGCAGACCTATACAGGAAGAAACGAGTGTTTCTGCCTTGAATTTTTGCGGTTGTATATCAATCAATGGTAGAGCACACGGCTGTTAACCGTGGGGTTGTTGGTTCGAGCCCAACTCGGGGAGTTAGATTTGCCGTATAAGCGGCAGTAAAAAAGCCCATAAACATTAACGTTTATGGGCTTTTTTAAATATTTAAACAATTATAATAGCTATAAGGAGGTTCAAGAGTGATGGAATATACATCTGATTTTTTTACGCAGTATGAGCCGGAATTGCAGAGTATGGTCGGAAAAGGGGGCCTTGTGCATCCGGGTGTTGGGCTGACAAAGAAACTGCTTGAAAATGTCCGTCTGCAAATACGCAGTAAGGCGGAACCTTGGAGTACGTATTTTACGGATATGCTGCAGTCTGTCCACGCATCTAAGGAAATATGCATTTATTTGACGGATCCGAAAGAGACGCAATATGCTTCACAACGTACCAATGGCTATTTTATCAAAGATGGGCTGACTGCATATACACAGGCAGTTTTATATTATGTGACAGGTGATAACTGTTATAGAAAAAATGCTTTGGAGATACTTCGGGCATGGTCGGACTTAAATCCAGAAACATATGCTTATTTTACGGATGCCTGTATCCATGTAGGGATTCCAATGAACAGGATGTGTATGGCGGCAGAAATTATCAGATATTCTACATATCAGGCAACCGAAGGTTATACAGATGCAGAGCTGCAGTGGACAGATCAGGAAATTTCTCATTTTAAGGAGCACTTGTTAAGACCTGCCTTAGAAACTTTTCTTTCTAGCTGCAATGAGTTTATGAATCAGCATCTCTATACAGTGATTGGTGCGATGTCGGCATTTCTCTTTCTGGATGATACAGATGGATATGCAAAGACAGTAGAATGGCTGACTGTAAATAAAAACGGAAAGAATCCGGGATTTAATGGCTCTATTCAGAGGCTGTTCCGTGAAATTACGACAGTGGACGAGTTAGGGAAGGAAGAAGGCAGCGGAAGGAAGTTGGAAAAGCCTGTAATTCAGCATGTGGAGATGGGGCGTGACCAGGCACATGGCTGTGGCGATTTAACCAATGTGGCAATTTTGGCAAGGATGATGGCCGCACAGAATACAAAGGTTGACCCGGTGCAGGGGGTGGTTTCTGATGCAGAAGATGCTGTTGGTATTTATGAATTTTTGGACGACAGGATTTTAAAAACAGCGGACTTCTTTTTCCGCTATATGCTTGGGTATGATGCAGAGTGGGTACAGACACCATTTTCAATACGAGATGGGAAAATTGTAGATAGCTATATGGCATTTTCTCCAAATTACCGTGGACGTTATAATACAATTAATTTTTGGGATTTGTATGTGTATTATACTAATAGCCGCCCTGAAGTCAATTTAGAGGAGCAATACCCTTATTTTTATGAGGGATTTATGAAAAAAGTGCCGTCTAATTATTTTACAAAGGGAAAGCTTATGGTCAATTGGAACAATGCAGACGGTGGAGGAGATTTTTGGCTGTTCCTTCCTCCAGAGATGAAGAATGATTCCAAATTGCTGGCGAAGCCACAGGTGGACTATAAGGTAGAAGCAGAAGACCGTGGAACAATGGTTGAGAATAAAGAAGCTATGTCCATACAGGAGGAAGACGGAATCGGATTTATCCATTTTGTGAAGTCTCCGAAAAAGAGCAGGGTTGCTATTACGACCGGCGGAGCAGACGGACAGACAATTGCTTTTTGCATACGTACAGATGGCTTGGCAACACTATCTCTTAGCAACGGAGTACAGGGAAGCATATATCTTCCGGATACAGAAGGCAGATGGGAGTATGTTTCTTTCACAAGAAATTCCTATGAGGAATTTGGTGACTTATACTATATTGTGTTATCGGATATCCAAGGAAGCTATGTAGATATTGATGCCATTGATATTCTGCCGGATATGGAGAATGGGAGCAGAAACCGTATTGATATTATAAGTTTTGAGGGTGGCGGAGAAAATATTTTCCATACCGCATATCAGAATGCACCAATATGCATCAGTTTTGCGGCTAAGAGTTCCATAAGCAGCCATATGGTTGTTTATCAAGGATTTGGTTTGCCGGATGGGGCTGCTTTAAATGAGTCAGATGGACTGTTTGAGTGGGTTCCAGATAAGACAGGAAATTACTCCTTTTATATAAGCGCGAAATCAGGCAAAACCAGTGTCTTGAAAAGGGTGGAAATAGAAGTGGCGCAGACTCGCACAGATTCTGTCCGGCTTGCTGTAGCGTCTTATGATTCGGGCGCAGTCTATACAAAAGCATCTTATGCTGAATTCCAGAATGCATGGAAAGAAATCAGGGAGTTAAGTGATTCTGTTTCAGATGAAATATTTATGGCGAAGCTAAAGGTATTGGAGGAGGCAGTAAGAGGATTAAAGCTGGTATCCCCTCGGCTGAAACAGGACCCTTTTACAGATGGGACCTCTCTGGATTATCCGCAGATGGTTTATGAGTCTACAATGGGCAAGGAGCTTTATAACCTGACAGATGGACAGGGAACTTTTTGCGGTTTCTATGCTGCTGTAGATAAGGCTCATATCATTGATTTTGGACCAGATTTTAAAATATCCGCAACAAGGTTTGGATTTCAGGCAAGATACGGTTTTTCAGACCGGCTAGCAGGAGTTCAGGTATTTGGTTCTAATGATAAAGAAAACTGGGTTCTGCTGACTATAGGAGAAGCAGCATATACTCAGGCATATCAGGAAGTAGATGTGAGGGAAGAAGAACAGAGCCACAGATACCGCTATTTGAAAATTTGCAAAACAACAGAGTATCCGGAAGCATTGAGAGGGCATCTGAACTATTTATTAGAGTTTGGAGAACTGCGAATTTTCGGAGACTGTTACGAAGAAGATTAGCAGCAGAAAAGTAGGCAAAGGGAATAAAAGAGGAAAATTTTAGAAAAATAAGAAAAAGCTAAAATTTCCTCTTGCCAAATGCCGCTAATTATGGTAATATAATTTCTGGATTATCGCTGTTCTCTATGATGGGTTTCAATATTTTGTACTCACAGGAACAGTAATATGCGGCGCAGTAGCCAAGTGGTAAGGCACCGGTCTGCAACACCGTTATCCACCGGTTCAAATCCGGTCTGCGCCTTTTATAGAACCCCAAGCTTTTAAAGTTTGGGGTTTTGTTTTATATAGAATGATAGATAGCGTATTTTAATTCCCATTGGGAAAATAAAAGCGCTCCGTACATATTTTACGGAGCGCAAAAAATGCAGCTGCTTATGCAATAGGGTTTTGATTACTCTTCTGGCATAACAACAGGTGCATCTGGTGCGTTTTTCTTTACGGATTCAATGCCATTTAAGCAGCCTGCAATAGCTTTGTAGCCTTCGCTGGAGGCAATAATCTGGCCATTGGTTGCTTTTAAGTTAAAACGATATTCGTCTGCCTTGTCCTTAAATACTTCAAATTTAGGATTCTTCTCAGTAGCATAACCTTCTACCGTCTGATTTTCAATCGGTGCGACAGGAGCATTTCTTTTTACGGATTCAATACCGTTCTGACAGGCAGCCTTGGAGGAATAAACCTCGGAGGTTGCAATTACTTCGCCGTTTCCGGCTTTTAAATCGAATTTTATACCGGTTTTTGTTGTCTTTACTACAAATTTACCCATAGTATCCTCCTTTTTGCAGATAACGAAATTTGATAGTTCTATTGTATCTAAAAAAAAGCTAATTTTCAAGAGAATTCCGCAGGCTTCGATAATATTCTTTTGGCGTTATGCCATATTCCTTTTTAAATGCCCGGAAAAAATGATTATATCCCCCAAAACCTCCAAGCTGATATACTTCGTGGATAGATTTTCCCTGTTCAATGTATCTTTTGCAGAGGTCAAGGCGTGCTTTGATAATGTAGGAATGAGGGGTTTGTCCGGTTAGACGTTTAAATTCCCGGCAGATATGGTATTTGCTGACGAAAAATTCTTTTTCCAGCTGTTCCAGGCTAAGTTCTTCAAGCAGATGTTCCTTGATGTAAAGGAAGATATCATCCATCATGATATTTTTTTTGCGTCTGCTTGTGACTACCGGGTCTGCGCGGATGCAGGCGCGGAGGGAAAGAATGAGAAGCATGGAAAACAGGTTATTTTCATAGAGCGTATGCCCATAAAGCGAAGCATCTGACTCGATGCGGGAAAGCTTGGCTGCAATGGTTTTAATCAGCATGGATTCTTCGCTTTTGGCGTGGACCACGGTTGTTTTGTAGGGAATAAACTGAAAGTCAGAGGCAAGGTGCGTTGTGTCATCTGAGAGCTGTTCCAAATATTCCGGCAGGACGCAGATCCAGAGAAGCTGCAGGGGCTGTTTTCCGCCACGGAAATGCATCGTTGTTTTTTCACCGGGTTTCATTAGGATAATGTCTTCTGTGCTGCACAGCTTTTGCATATCTGCGATTTTAAAATGGCAGGAGCCGCGTTCGATATAGAAAATAGTCAGGTAGTCCCCGGCAGAAAACTGCTTTGTTACCATATCGGAAAATGTGAACTTAGACACCATATGCTTTTTTTGATTCATGCGATACCTCCAGAAAAAATGATAAAGAAACAACACTTATTTAGGTATGGGCAAAATGCACATATTTTTATTTATATTTTATCATTTATGCACAAAAATTACAATACATCAATTTGTAATAGTTCTAGTGCAAGAAATGGATATGTTTTGCGAATGGGAAAATCTATAATAAAGATAACTTCATACTGTTAAAAAAACCACAAAGTATGGGTTTATTTTTCAAACAGCTATTTGTGCCGAGAACGTCACAAATAAGCTTTTATCCGACAATAGAAACCGCATTTACGATTTCTGTTGCGGTTCCTCAAACGTAAACGTTCTCGGAATGGAGGATATTATGAACAATGTAAGACCATTTTCCATGCGTGATAAAATCGGTTACACGCTTGGAGACCTTGGCAAATGCTGTACGGAGCAGTTCCGTTCCATGTTTCTTGCCGTTTTCTACACGCTTGTATTAAAAGTGGATCCGGTACATGTGGGTATCCTGATGCTGATTACGAAGTTTTGGGACGCAATTAATGACCCGATTATCGGTGCGATTGTGGACAGCAGGGTGAATAAGGGCAAAGGCAAGTTTATTCCTTGGATTCGCGCTTTTGCGTTTCCGACTTCGGTGCTTTGTGTGCTCGGATTCCTCAATGTAGGCAACTGGGCATATGGTGTCCGGCTCGTTTATATGTTTGTTTCCTATGTGGTTTATGAAATCATGTACACCTGTGTGGATGTTCCGTTCGGAAGCCTGTCCAGCGTTATGACGGACGACGTAAACCAGAGAACCGACCTTTCTCGTTACAGAAGCCTTGGCGGTACTATCTTTATGACGGTTATCGTAATCGTAGGTCCGTTGTTCCTTTACAAAGACAACCAGCCGGTACCGGAAAATTTCCTGATTATGGCGGCTGTCTGTGCAATAATTGGATTTGTCTGCCTGATGGTGACATGCGCATGGTGTAAGGAGCGTGTAGTGCTTGCCCCGGTCGCAAAGAAAAAGGAAAAGCTAAATTATTTTGAAGTCATAAAGGGAATTGCAAGGAACAAGGCACTGCTTGGCTGTATGCTTGCAAGTTTTATCGGAATTGTCGGGGCAGGCATGGTAAACGGCTTGAATACATATCTATTTAGGGACTACTTTGGCAATGTAAAGATTCAGGCGATTTCTGGCACATTGAGCGTGCTTTGGTCTCTGATTGCATTTGTTGGCATTAAGTTTGTGGCAAAGAAGTTTGGCAAAAAAGAATGGATTATGTACAGTGCGCTGTTTTCCGTTTTTGTTTTTGGCATTCTGTTCTTCTTCCCAATTAAGGATCCAATGACATTTATCATTATCAACGGTATCTGCTACCTTGGTGTCTGCGGTTTTCAGGTGTTAGTTTGGGCGCTTGTAAATGACGCGATTGACTATCAGGAATTGAAGTTCGGGCAGAGGAATGAAGGCATCGTCTATTCGGCATATACATTCTTCCGTAAACTGGCAAATGCAGTATCGGGAAGCATGGGAAGTTTTGCATTGGCGATTGCAGGCTTTAAGGTAGATGAGGCAGTACAGAGTGAAGCATTTGCAGGAAACCTTTGGAAAACCTATACAGGGCTTTATGTAGTGAGCTATTTGCTTGCAGTGCTTGTGCTGAAATTTGTTTATCCTCTGACAAAGAAGAAAACTGCAGAAATGCTAGAGGAATTGGCAAAGAGAAGAAAAGGAGAGGCAAATGATTAAGCAGATTTCCATCATAAACCGTTCGGGGCATACGCTTCGGGGCATTTTAAATCTTCCGGATAGTGGGGAGAAAGTTCCGGTTGTTGTAAATGTCCACGGTTTTTCCGGAAATAAAAGCGGTTATAAAAATATGCATACTCAGACGGCAAGGCTTTTGGAAGCCGAGGGCATTGCATGTGTACGCTTTGATTTGTACGGAAATGGGGAAAGCGACGGCGAATTTGAGGATATGAGCTTTACTGGCTGTCTTACGGATATTGCAGATATTACTGCATGGACAAAAACTCAGCCGTGGGCAAGGGAGGGTGCATTTATCCTGTCAGGGCAGAGCATGGGTGGTTATCTGGCTGCCTGTGCCGCGACGCAGCTCAAACCAGACGCGCTCGTGCTGCTTTGTCCGGGTGCCGGCATGTGGTATGGAGCACTTGAGCGTGCTGAAATGATGGAAGCAAAGGGGATATTTGAGGTGGACGTGGAAGGGCTTAAGTTTGCGACTGCTTTTAATAAAGACCTTCATCAATATGAACCGTTTTCTTCTGCAAAAGGCTATCATGGACCAGTGCTTCTGATTAGAGGAACAAAAGATGAACTTGTAGATGAGGGAACCTGTGAAAAATACCGTGAGGTTTACGGAGATGCCTGCCGATATATTACAGTAGAGGGAGGAAACCATAATTTTGCAAGTGTTCCGGCAAGAGAGGCATGTAATCGTGCAGTCATTAGTTTTTTAAAGGAACGCTTTTAGAAGGAATGGAGGGTTACTATGAAACTACTAGAGCCGATTCGGGTTGGAGGAAAGACGTTTAAGAACCGAGTGATGTTTCCGCCACTTACCACAGGGTACGAGGAAAGGGACGGTTCCATCGGAGAACAAAGTTTTCAGTTTTATAAGCGTCTGGCAGAAGGAGGGGTTGGGTATATCGTTATCGGCGATGTAGCACCAAGGGCTACTGCCTCGCCGACACCAAAGCTGTTTAAAGAAGAGCAGGTTGAGACATTTAAGCGTCTGGCAGATGTTTGCCATGAGTATGGCTGCATGCTTGGACTGCAGCTGTTTCATCCGGAATACAATGTGGATGCATTGAATGCACTGTTTGCCCAAGGGAAGATGCAGGAGGCGAGGGCGCAGCTGCATCATGATATGCAGTTCTTTATCAATGAGGTGACAAAAGAACAGCTGGAGGATATTTTGAACCATATGGAGCACTGTGCAAAGCTTGCAGAACGTGCGGGGATAGACTGCATTGAGGTGCATGGAGACCGTTTGGTTGGTTCTCTTTGTTCAAAGATTTTGAATCAACGGAATGATGAGTACGGCGGCAGTTTTGAAAACCGCACCCGCTTTGCAATTCAGCTTGTGGAGCGCTTGAAGAAGGCAGCTCCGGATATGGTAATTGACTATAAGCTTCCGGTGATTACGCCGCTTGAAGAAGGAGGGCTTCGAGGAAAAGGCGGACTGGAGCTTGAAGAGGCAAAACGGCTTGCAGTTCTTCTTGAGAAAGCAGGCGTTGATACATTCCATGTGGCGCAGGCAAACCATACAGGCAATATGGCGGATACGATTCCGCCAATGGGAACACAGCCGTATGGATTTACAGTGTATTGTTCGGAAGCAGTGAAAGAAGCAGTCTCTGTTCCGGTTTCGGCGGTCGGCCGTATTGTTACGCCGCAGGCGGCAGAGGCAGTTGTGGCATCCGGCAGGGCAGACATCATAGGGCTTGGACGTTCCTTGCTTGCAGATGCGGATTTCGTAAAGAAGTGCGAAGAAGGAAAAGCGGCGTGTGTGCGTACCTGCATTATGTGTAATAAGGGCTGCACGGACAATATCCAAAACCGTAAATTCATCAGCTGTGTGCTGAATGCCGAAAACGGCTATGAAGGAACTCGTAAAATCACGCCGGCAGAACAGAAAAAGAAAATTGCGGTTATTGGTGCAGGCGTAGCAGGGCTGGAGGCGGCAAGGGTTGCAGCTGAGAAGGGGCATTCCGTGACCGTATACGAAAAGTCACTGCGTTCTGGCGGACAAATACATATTGCAAGCGTTCCGCCAAGAAAGGCAGAGATGCTTCGTATCCTGCATTATTATGATGCGGTGCTTGCAGAACTTCCGGTAAAATTTCGTTTCAATACGACATTAAAGGAAGAAGAATACAATTCCTATGATGAAATTATTGTGGCGACAGGTGCAGAAAATGTGATTCCGAATATTTCCGGAAGCGGGCTGCCTCATGTAGTCAGTGCATGGGATGTGCTGGATGGAAAGTCACTTGTATTCGGAAAGGTCGCAGTAATTGGCGGCGGTCTGGTTGGCGTAGAGACTGCGGAGTATCTGGCAGGACAGGGCTGCAGGGTTGTAATTGTAGAAATGTTAGATGGAATCGCAAAAGAAGAGAGCAGCACAGTACTTCCGACATTGCTCAAGGATTTGGATGAGCATCATGTTGTACGTTATGTCAGTACAAAGCTGGAGGAAATAAAGGAGAAGGAGATTGTACTGACAACAGCTGCTCCGG
>CAJTZB010000023.1 GCA_910583815.1 uncultured Lachnospiraceae bacterium | reverse complement strand
CCAGCTCCGCATTGTGATTATAAATTGCACCCATATGAAAATAAAGCTTTTCATTTTGTTCCGGCAGTTTTCTTCCCCTGTAGGCACTTATTGAAATTGCCGCCAAGGATATTAAAAGAGTCAAAACCAAAAGCCAAGGCTCAATCATAATAACATATATGCTTGTCAAAATTACTGAGACAGCAGTTCCTATAATTTTTAGTATAAATCCTGAAAGCCGCTCAGAATATGTAAAAATATCATTTCTAATAATGGGCAGCATTTTTTCAGTATTTTCATTGTTTTTGTAATTTGAGTTAAGCCAAATGTCTATGGCATTTTGCTCCAGTGACTCTATCAGTCTTTGCTTAATTGCCAAAGCCTTACTGTTTTGAACGCAGAGAAGCAACGCCGATATAATCAAGCTTACTGAAAATACTGCAAATATGCCCCATATTTTGCTTACATTTTTTGTCAAAACACTGTCCGACAAAAGCCTTATGCATTCCAAATAAATTATACCCAGACCTGAACCCAAACAGACGGCAAGTCCCGCCGTAAACAAATTGCCGGCAGATTTTTTTAGTATGTTTTTTGATTCTGCATTCACTTTTATTTTCCCTCCCTATGGAATACAGCTTAAAATCTGCATCCTATAAATTATAATAGATTATAAAATATTTACCTGCCACCTGCAATACATATTTAATTGTGTTCGGCAAACCTTAAGGCAGATTACCCCGCCTTTTACCGCAATGTTAGAATTATAGGCTGTCCTTGCCTTTCATTTTGTTGCATCCCTATTCTTTTTTATTTTGAATGTCCGCTTTACACTCTTTTTGTCCTATGTTAAAATAATAACGCAGTATAAAAATCGCCGCAAAGCGGCAATTGCAAATCCACAGAGCGGATTTGGGAATACATGCGCCTTACGGTGCAGTTTCCCATAAGTAAAAAATTGTTGCAGGTACTGTCAGACGACAGTACAATCTGCGCATTACAGAAAGGTATGGTTTACGAATATGAAAGACATCAACATTACTATTTGTATCGGAAGCTCCTGCCATTTAAAAGGCTCCAGGGACATCGTGAAAATTTTTGAACGTCTGATTTCGGAACACAATCTAGGCAGCCGCATTGATTTAAGCGGTTCATTCTGTATGGGCCAGTGTGCGCAAGGCGTATGCGTCAAAGTAAACGGAGAACTCCATTCTCTCCGTCCTGATACGGCGGAAACTTTTTTCAATGATGTGATTCTTAAAAAATTGGCCTAGAAAATTGCCGTTTACGACACGATTTTAGTATAAGAAAATAAAAGAAAGGCATGGGTATCAAAATGGACGTTATCGGATTTAAAGCGGCAAAATGCAAAAACTGCTATAAATGTCTCCGCGGCTGTGGGGTAAAGGCGATTTCCGTTATCAACGAACAGGCAGTCATCCGGAACAGCCACTGCATTCTCTGTGGACACTGCCTTGATGTCTGCCCTCAAAATGCAAAAACAATTATCAGTGATTTAAATATTGTAAAGAACTATCTGGCATCCGGTGCAAAAGTAATAGTTTCCCTTGCGCCATCTTACTTTGGCTCCCTGACCTGCAAAGAACCGGGACAGGTAATTACAGCGCTGCGGAATCTTGGCTTTTCCTACATACACGAAACATCAGAAGGCGCAGCTTATGTGACCGCAGAATATGCAAAGCTGCTTGCTGCCGGTGAAATGGACAATATCATTACAACCGCCTGCCCAAGCATTAACGATTTGGTTGAAATTTATTATCCGGAACTCGCCTCTTTGCTTGCTCCGGTAGACTCCCCAATGATTGCACATGGCAAACTGCTTCGCGCCAAATATGGCACAGAAGCAAAAATTGTATTTATTGGCCCTTGCATCGCCAAAAAGCGTGAGGCAGAGAGTGATGAACGCAGCAAAGGCTATATTGACGCTGTTATCAACTTCAAGGAATTAGAAGAATGGTTCGCACAAAGGGGCATTGACACCTCCTCTTTAGAGCCATCCACGCCTGACAATCCAAATCCGGAAGTAAACCGTCTCTATCCGATTAGTGGAGGCATTTTATCTTCCCTCACTACCTATCAGACCGAAGGCCCGAAAAACTACCGCAGATTTTATGTGCACGGCATTCAGGATGCTATTTCTCTGCTCGACAGCATAAAGCGCGGAGAAGTGCATGACTGTTTTATCGAAATCAACTCCTGTACCGGCGGCTGCGTCAAAGGACCGGGCACAGACCATGACCATATTTCTCATTTCAAAGTAAAGCTGGATATGGAAGAAGCCATTGAAAAAAAGCCGATTCCGTCAGATTTCCCTGTGCTTCCGGACGGTATTTCCCTAAAGAAAGCCTTCTTTGACCATTCTCCAAAAGAAAAGCTTCCGACAGAAGATGAAATCACTAACATTCTTGCTAAAATCGGAAAGACCAGACCGGAACACTTCTTAAACTGTGGTGCCTGTGGTTATGCGACCTGCCGCGACAAGGCAATTGCAGTTTACCAAGGCAAGGCAGAGCTTACAATGTGCATTCCATATATGCAGGAACGCGCCCAGTCAATGTCAAATGTCGTACTGGACACCACACCAAATGTCATTATTGTCACAGATGAAGATATGAAAATTCTGGAATTTTCCAAGGCAGCGGAGGCAAAGTTCCATACAACCCGCGCCAAGGCAAAAGAGCTTTATCTGTACGATTTAATTGACCATACTGATTTCCTTGAGGTTTCCGAATCGCATGAACCTATTTTAAATAAAAAAGTTACCTATAAGAACCTTGGGCTTATAACACTGCAGAATATCGTTTATATTGAAGAACACAGATGCGTGCTTGGAATTTTCCAAGACATCACAAAAGAAGAAGAAAAAAACAATCAGGCTTATAAGCTGCGTGTAGACACGATCGAAATGGCGCAGAAGGTCATCAACAAGCAGATGATGGTGGCACAAGAAATCGCCGGCCTGCTTGGGGAGACAACTGCAGAAACCAAAGTAACCTTAACCAAGCTGCGCGATATGATTCTCTTTAATGGAGAAGATACCAATGGAACCAGCCCAATGTAGCCTACGGAAAGGATATGGTAGCAAACATGAACGTCAGTGTAGATGTTGCTTATAAAAGCCTCAACAAACATCATGAAGAACTCTGCGGTGACAAGGTGGAAATCCTGTCCACCCGCGATTCCAATATCATCATTCTGGCAGACGGCATGGGCAGCGGAGTAAAGGCGAATATCCTTGCGACACTTACCTCCAAAATCCTTGGCACAATGTTTTTAAATGGTGCCTCTCTGGAGGACTGTGTGCAGACCATTGTAAAAACGCTTCCTGTCTGCCAAGTCCGTCAGGTTGCCTACTCCACTTTCAGCATCCTGCAGATTTTCCAGAACGGAAATGCCTATCTTATTGAATTCGACAATCCAAACTGCGTTTTTATCCGGGACGGAAAGCTGTTTCCGATTTCGTACGAAGAACGCATTATTGAAGGAAAGACCATTAAGGAATTCCGTTTTCAGGTAAAGACCGGAGACACCTTTATTTTGATGAGCGACGGCGTTATTTACGCCGGCGTCGGAAAAATCCTCAACTTCGGCTGGACATGGCAGAGCATGGCAGACTATTCCGTCAATGCCTTTCGTTCCTCTTATTCTGCTTCTCGTCTCGCCTCTATCTTAAGCAAAGCATGCGATGATTTATATATGCAGTCGCCGGGCGACGATACGACCATCGCCGTTACCCGCATTATTGAAGAAAAGCGTGTCCGCATTTTTACCGGACCGCCTCTGCGTGCCGAAGACGACTTAAAAGCAGTGCGGGATTTTATGTCAGAACCTGCATTCCGCATTGTCAGCGGCGGCACTTCCGCCAATATTATTTCTCGTATTTTAGACCGTCCGATTAAAGCATCTCTTGACTATGCGGACCCTGATATACCGCCGGTTGCAACTATTGAAGGCATTGACCTTGTCACGGAAGGCATCCTGACCTTGAGCCGTGTCCTTCAGCTGATGCGGGAATATGCCTCTGACAATATCAGCGAGGAGTTCTTCTTTGAGCTGGATAAACCAAACGGCGCTTCCCAGATTGCCAAAGTGCTGATTGAAAATTGTACCCATTTGGATTTATTTGTTGGCCAGACTATCAATGAAGCGCATCAGAATCCGGGCATTCCGCTTGATCTAAGCATTCGTGTCAATATTATCAGGCAGCTTGCCGACATCTCCAAAAAGCTCGGCAAGACGGTCACATTGACATATTACTAAATTTCTGCAAGCAAAAATTACAAATCTGCACTGCGGATTTAAGAATATACGCGCCATATGGCGCAGTTTCTACAGCATAAAGAAAGGTGGCATCCATGTTACATACAGACAACAACTTAAGTACCATAAAGCATGAAGTTCTGATTTCCGTCGCAAAACATGCATTTCAGGGAGATTTAGAGCAAAGTGTGGAACAGATTCCATATAATTTGATTCCTGGTCCTCAGGCAAATTTCCGCTGCTGCATCTATAAGGAACGCGAAATCATTCGCCAAAGGGTTCAGCTTGCACAAGGGCATTCCCCTTCCGGCGGACAGGGCAACCGGAATATCGTCCAAACCATTACCGCAGCTTGTGAGGGCTGCCCAATCACTCGTTTCACCGTCACAGACAACTGCCAGCGGTGTATGGGAAAGAAATGCCAGCAGGCATGTAACTTTCAGGCAATCACCATGCTTCCGAACCGTGCCTATATCGACCCTGCAAAATGTAAAGAATGCGGCATGTGCGCGCAGGCATGCCCATATAACGCAATTGCCGATCTGATACGCCCATGCAAAAAAAGCTGCCCTGTAGATGCTATTACAATGGATGAAAACAATATTGTCGTTATTGACGAAGAAAAGTGCATCCACTGCGGCTCCTGTATTAAAGACTGCCCATTCGGTGCGATTTCCGACCGTTCGTTTATGGTAGATGTTATCAACCTAATCCGTTCCGGAAAAGAAGTATATGCAATGGTTGCCCCTGCGGTAGAAGGACAGTTCGGCGCAACTGCCTCTATCGGAATCTTATCCAAGGCAATTGAAGAACTTGGATTCACCGGCATGTTTGAAGTTTCCCTCGGTGCCGACTTTACAGCTGCCTCCGAAGCAGAAGAATGGTATGAAGCATATAAAGAAGGCAAGAAAATGACAACTTCTTGCTGTCCTGCTTTTGTTACAATGATAAAGAAGCATTTCCCTACCTTACTGGACAACGTTTCCACAACCGGTTCGCCGCAGATGCTGACTTCCATGCTGATTAAAAAGCTCCATCCAAATGCCATTACCGTATTTATCGGCCCTTGTATCGCTAAAAAAAGCGAAGTCCTGGACTATGTCATGACAGAAGGAGCCACCGATTACGCGCTGACCTTTGACGAGCTGTATGCAATGTTCAAAGCAAAAGATATTGACTTGAACTCTTTTGGCGAAAACAAGCAGCAGGGAAGCATCTATGCCAAGAACTTTGCCGTATCCGGCGGCGTTACTGCTGCCGTTGTACAGGCCTTAAAAGAAAAAGAAGCGGATACCGACTTTAAAGTACAGGCCTGCAACGGCGGTGCGGAATGCAAGAAAGCACTGATGCTCCTGCGCGCCGGAAAGCTGCCGGCAGACTTTATTGAAGGCATGAACTGCGTCGGCGGCTGCGTCAATGGTCCGGGCAGCATCCTGACCGGAAGGGCGGCACAGCAGAACCGCACAAAATTGCTTGCTACGGCGGACAACAGAGGCGTTTTGGATACTGTAAAACAGTATGAAGAGCTGGGAATCCATACTCATGTCAGATAAAAGATTGCCATAAGCAAAAAAATTCTTGCGAGCAAAAATTGCAAATCCATTCTGTGGATTTAGTCTTATTGCATAGTTTATTAAAACGATAAAATAGGCTGCTGTTTATGAACGAATGTTTATAAAACAACAGCTTATTTTGTTTCTACGTTTTAACATCACTTGACAAGGATACTGTTACTCTGGTTTTCTCACTACAGGTATCCTCTGTCCCTCTGTCCCTCTTTCTCCTACTTTTTCTCTGTATTCCGACGGCGTAAATCCCGTCCGGTGCTTAAACCGACGCATAAAACAGACATCGTTTTCATATCCGCACAGAACTGCGATTTCCTTTACAGAAAACGTTGTTGTACTGAGATAATACTGTGCCATTTTCATTTTTGCTGTCAGCAGATCCTCATAACAGCTGATTCCAAATTGCTTTTTATATAGCTGCTGGAAATGCTGTGGACTGATATTCAATCTCTCTGCAAGCTGTTCCACAGAAGAAAACTGTCCGGCATTGCTGTAAATATCGGCACGCAGCGAACTCAGACCGGCAGCATGCGGATTCTTTAACTGCGGTGAATCGTCAGATATTCCGTCCATCAACCTAAACATCAGCATTTTTATCAGCATGTCAATGTACTGCTCACGGTGTGGCGACGGAGAAATCTGCTCACGGCTTATCATTCTGAGCAGTTCTTCTGTCTGTTCTATATTATTCAGTTTCAAAAGCGTATTAAATGGAAATTCAGGACAGAATCCATCTGTCCCAAACCCATCAAAATGCAGAAAGTGGTTTACATAAGTCTTACAGATTGTCTTATAAAACTGCTGTTCTCCGATGCCATAAAGAACCGCACTGTCAGGAGGCACTGCAACTTCCTTCCCATCAAGCATCAGCAGCGCATCTGTTTTAAAAATCACCAGAAGGTTGTCTCCTGAACCATTTGGACGGTCTATGCAAAAATCACCTATATGCCGTACATCCAGCCCGATTGCATTCAGCTTCATCATAAATACCATCTCCATCATCATAGGATTTATCAGTATATCAATGTGATAAGTCATTGCAACTTATTTGTCAAGATGCAATAATCAAAATATATAAAAATACAGATGCAAATACTGCTGTTGCTTGGCAGGTGACATCCTATACGGCGGAAAGGAGCTATACTTATGAAACATTTCTCCATGCTTATTAACGCAAAAGACAAGATTGCACATATCCGTCCTGAAATCTATGGACATTTTTCTGAGCATCTTGGAAGATGCATTTACAATGGCATCTATGTTGGTGAAAACTCTTCTATCCCAAATGTAAACGGAATACGATCTGATATTGTAGAAGCCTTTAAGAACATCCATCTTCCTGTGCTTCGCTGGCCGGGCGGCTGCTTTGCAGACGAATATCACTGGAAAGACGGCATCGGAGAAAAATCAGGCAGACGGAAGATGGTAAACACAAACTGGGGCGGAGTAACAGAAGATAATTCTTTTGGCACCCATGAATTTATGGAGCTTTGTGAGCAGGTCGGCTGCCAGCCGTATATTGCAGGAAACGTAGGCAGCGGAACAGTTCAGGAGCTTGCAGAATGGGTGGAATATATGACGTTTGACGGTGTTTCCCCTCTGGCAGACTTAAGAAAAGAAAACGGCAGGGAGAAACCTTGGAGTTTAAAATATTTAGGCATTGGCAACGAAAACTGGGGCTGCGGCGGAAATATGAGACCGGAGTATTATGCTGACGAGTACAAACGTTATCAAAGCTTCTGCAAAGATTATTCCGGCAACCATCTGTTTAAAATTGCCTGCGGCCCAAGTGCAGGCGACTACAACTGGATGGAAGTTATGATGAAGAATTTAAATAAAAACCATACCAGAGGAATTGCGCTGCATTTCTATTCCATACCTGATTGGGACAAAAAAGGCCTTGCCACAGAATTTAACGACGAACAATATTACACCCTGCTTTCCACGGCAAACTTCATGGAACCACTGCTGACACGCCATACGGAAATTATGAACCGCTATGACCCTAAAAACGAAATTGGGCTTGTTGTAGATGAATGGGGCTGCTGGTTCGATGTTGAACCAGGTACCAATCCGGGCTTCCTCTACCAGCAGAATACGATGCGAGACGCAATCGTTGCGGCCCTTACACTTAATATCTTCAACCGCCACAGTAAGAGAGTTATTATGGCAAACCTTGCCCAAGTTGTAAACGTCCTGCAGGCTATTATTCTGACTGAAGGGGAAAAAATGGTGAAAACACCTACTTACCACGTGTTTGACCTTTATAAAGAACATCAGGACGGCGAAGCCGTTTACTGTTTCTGTGAAAATACCAATATGGTGGACGGAAAAGACACTCCTATGATTTCAAGCTCTGCCTCGGTAAAAGATGGTGTTATGACAATAACACTGGCAAATTGTTCGCTTGAAGAAGATGCCGAAATCAGCTGCAGCATCGCAGGCTTCCAAGGCACTGACGTAGGCGCACGGATACTGACCAATGAAGTTCATGCTTTCAATGACTTTGATGCTCCTGACAAAGTAAAAATTGAAGAGTACCATGCAGACCTGAACGGAGATATTCTTACCGTAACACTTCCTGCTTGCTCTATTGTTTCCATTACAGTAAGGTAAGTTTACATCCAATAAGGGGGCAGTACATAGACATCCATGTACTGCCCCTTTTGCATTTTTCATGCCTTATTTGGTTTCCCTCTGCTTTGTAAATCATTCTTTCCGCAGCAGATACTTCTCTTCAAATTCCTGCACAGGCAATGGCGGCGAAAAATAATATCCCTGTCCCATATCGCAGCCTGCTTTTGCAAGAAACTCTGCCTGTTCCGCAGTCTCCACACCTTCACAAATAACTGACATTTTATTGTCTTTAATCAGGTGAATCACATTATGTAGCATATCTTTTGCAGAAACCTTTTCACCATTCTCTAAGAAGTCCTTGTCAATCTTTACAACATCCGCCGGAAGCTTTGTCAGCATACTTAACGAAGAGTATCCTGTTCCAAAATCATCAATAGAAACATCAAAGCCTTCTTCCTTGATTGCCCTTACTTTTTGTATCATTGCATCCTGATCTTCAATAAATGCACTCTCCGTAATTTCAATTTCTATCAGGTTGCTTTCTACTTCATACTGTTTTAAGCGGCGCACAAGGTAGTCTGGAAGCAAGGAACTTTTCAAATGGACTCTGGAAAAATTCACAGAAATTGGAATCTGTTTCAATCCATGCAGCTTCCAATTTCTAAGTATCTTTAAAACTGCAGTGTATATAAAATAATCCAGTTCCATAATTTTCCCGCTGTTCTCTAACATTGGGACAAATTCACCCGGCATCCCATAGGAACCATCGGGCCTTTTCCATCTGGAAAGTGCCTCTGCGCCAACCAGTTCTCCGGTCACAAGGGATAATTTCGGCTGCAGAAAGACGCAGAACTCTTCCTCTTCTATTGCTTCCCTTAGCATATGCTGCAGTGCAATATCTTTTAGATGGTTTTCTTTCATGCCCTGCTCAAACATCAAAATGCCGGTCGTCCCTCTTTTCTTTACAAGCTTTCTTGCAATGTTGGCATTGTCAATTGCCTGTAAAATACCTTCTTCTGGACGATCAATAACATAAGCCCCGCTGCAGACTTCCAGATTGCTGTCCAAAAATTTTTCCGACTGGTTCAATACAAAAGTCCTGTTATAGTTCTGTACATTGCGCAGAAGATTTTCCGGGCTGCTTACCGTAACCATAATAATAAAATTATCTGCATAATCACGGCATGCCGTGACCGCCCTTGGGTTATGCTTTACCACAAGGTTCGCAAAATCCGTAAGCACTTCGTCGCCGTTCTGGAAACCATATATCTCATTAAAATATTTAAAATGAGATATGTCCGTGGATACAACCGCATAACGGACTCTGTCATTGCTTGTTTCCAAAACATTTTGTGCCACTTCTTTGAACTTGTCATAACGCAGCAGCCCTGTTACTTCGTCATAACTTTTCATCAGCTCAACCTTTTGCTCTATCCTCTGGTAAGCTCGTTCCCTTGCCAGATAGTTTCCGATAATTTTGCTGATGACATTCAGGGAATGGCATTCCTCCTCTTTCCAGACCCTGTTCTGCACACAGTCTACAAAGCTCATATACCCAAATACTTCTCCCCCGGCAAAAAGCGGATACTGAAGCAATGCCTTAATTCCCTTTGCCCGGCAGATACGGTGAAGAGGGCTGTCTTCGGAAAGCTCAGACGGATCAGAAAATTCCACTCTTCCGCTTCCCTTTAAGAAACGAGTCAGCTGTTTCCGCTCTTTTTGAGAAATTGGGATTACATCGGTAATTCCTGCTGCTTTTTTCTCGTCTCTCCAGTAATAAGATAACTCAAAACCTTGTATTTCGTTTTCTTCGCGAATTGTGATACTGCTTAGTCCAAATCGTCTGCCTACCTTAGTCAGCAACATATGAATCGCGCTTTTTAAATCTTTGCTGCCTTCTAACAGATTCAAAGCAAACTCCGTAATTTCCCCAGGTAAAGGCCTTCCTGACGGAAGCGGTTCCTCTGTCAGTTTATTCCGCTGTCTTTCATAAAAGATTTCCTTGATTTCTGATGTGCAAAGCGCAGCGCCACATCTGCTTTCTTTTACATAATAAAGCGCCTTATCTGCATTGGAAAGCAGTTCCGTCAAATCTACGCCGTCTTCTCCATAGCGTGCAGCACCAATGCTGCAGGAAATCCTCGCCGTCTCCTTATCAGTTGCACACAAAGTAGAGAATATGCTGCGGAGCTGCTCCATCTGCTCCGTCAGATGTTCCACACTCTTATAGTCGTGGAGCATAACCGTAAACTCATCTCCGCCAAAACGACCCAGCAGGTCTCCTTCAGAAGTCACTTCACGTATTGCCTCTGCCATCATGAGCAGGACAGTATCTCCATACAGATGCCCATAATTATCATTTACAAACTTAAAACTGTCTATATCAAAAAATAAGACCGCCAAATGGTGGCTTTGTTTCTTTTCTTCTTCCTCTAATAAAAGTTCTGCTTTTTCACGGAACGCTGCCCTGTTCAAAAGGCCGGTTAAAGAATCTTTAGAAGCCTCTTCTCTTAGGCGAATCTCTTCTTTTTTCTTTTCATCAATATCCGAAAGCCTTCCGAGTACAGATACCGGCGTACCATCCGCAGCATAAAGCATTTTTGTTGCAAGGGAAATCCAACGATAGGTATCCCCCTGCCGGACTCTGACCTCTGCATGAGGAACCTTCCCATCTTCTGCTATCCCACGGCAGCAAGTAAGCAGTTTGGCTTTGTCATTTGGATGTACATCTTCCAAAGAAATTATTATCTTTTCCTGCTTCTTTATGTCCAGCGAGTGTTCCTTTTCTTCTTTTCCAATTGTTGTTACAATGCCTTCTTCTATATTGTATTCATAAACCCAATCTTCAAAGAGAGAAGAAATCAGTTCCTTCCGTTCCTTTTCTAAAAACAGCTCTTCCTGTAAGCACAGAACTTCTTCCGGTTCTGTAACCCTCACACGGAGATACAATTCTTTTTCGTTTCGGAAATAGTTCGCATGAAAACGGCGTACCATCCTCTCTCTGTCTTTGGAAAGGCTGTAATCTACGTAAAAACTACTGTTTTCTTCACACAGCCTGTTATGCTTGCCAATAATATGTTCTATATCTTTCTTGACAACCGACCATTCCTCATAAGTCCCTGGAACATCCTCTTCTGTCTGTTCTTTGAAACATCCTTCTGACATGGCACAAGGCACCTGATATGTCTGCAGGAATATTGTATTCTTATAAAGCGGTGTACCATTTCTCACAAGTACAGCCTCAAAATTTTTAGATGTTTTTTCTGTATCTTGCGAAAGCATATCTTCCACTCGGAAAACTGCAAACATATTGGAAGGAAGCCTCATCAAAAACGCAATGCATGCCTCCGCCTTGGAAATTTCCTGCCCCGGAACAATCCAAAAGCCAGTCTTATCTCCGTTTGATCGTAACTGCTGATACATTTTTTTGCTCCTTCTCGTCCCCTGTTCCTTTTTAATGATACTCCTCTGCCAGTCTCTCAAATACCGGCAAAGCCCTCTCAATCATTTCTGTTTTTACACAATAAGAAATCCTTACATAACCCGGACAGCCAAAATCACTTCCTGGTACAAGCAGCAAATCATATTTTTTTGCACGCTCACAAAAAGCCTTTTCATCTGCTTCCGGTGCCTTCAAGAAAAGATAAAATGCACCTTGTGGTTTTACGCAGAAATAACCATATTTTACCAATCCATCATATAACAAATTCCTGTTCTTTTCATAAACAGAAATATCCGCAGTCTGCCCTGTACATGCTGCTGCTGCTCTCTGAAACATACCCGGTGCATTGACATATCCAAGGATTCTCCCCGCTCCACAAATTGCTGCAAACGCATCTGAGGCTCCTTCCATTTCATCAGGAACAAGCACATAGCCAATACGTTCTCCCGGAACGGAAAGCGACTTGCTGTAGGAATAGCAGACAAATGTGTTTTTATAATACTTCGTCACAAATGGATACTGCCGCCCATCATATAAGATTTCACGGTATGGTTCATCAGAAATCAGAAAAATCGGATGCCCAAATTCCTCTGATTTCTGCTCTAAAACATCTGCCAGTCTCTGAATTGTCTCTTCTGAATATACTGTCCCTGATGGATTATTGGGAGAATTGACAATGACTGCCTTTGTACGTGAAGTTACTGCATGAGAAAGCGCATCAAAACAAATCTGAAAGCTTTCTGTATCTGCAGGCACAACTACGCACTTTGCCTTTGCTGTATGCTCAATCCAACATTTATATTCCGGAAAAAACGGTGCAATGACAACAACTTCATCTTCCGGCTCTGCAAGTGCACGAAGTGTTGTGCAGATTGCTGCTGCAGCTCCGACAGTCATATAAAAATTCTCTTTGCGGAACTTTGTCCCAAATCTTTTGTTTAAATCCTCTGCCATTGCCTGACGCACAGAATCCATGCCGGGAGCAGAAGTATAACCATGCAGTATCTCTGCCGGTTCTGTCTGTATCATGGAAATCAGAGAATCCGTTACACTCCTTGGTGCAGGGACATTAGGATTTCCAAGGCTGAAATCAAAAATATTCTCACGCCCTACTTCTTTCGCCCTCTTATTTCCATATTCAAAAATCTCGCGGATTGTAGAACGTTTTTTACCAAGTTCAACCATCTGATCAGAAAACATATGCCGTTACTGCTCCTTTTCCGGCACCATCTGCACCGCAATCCCGCCCATCACATTTTCTATGGAAACAAAAATGGTAGGAAGCTCTTCCGTTTCATAATTTGGCACCAGATTTGCAAATCCACCCATAATATTGATGCTGTCGCTCATGTTGACACGCACCATTGGCGGAACTTTGATATTTATACCGCTCATAACACTGTGGATTCTGATATCAATATCCTGTGTGATATATGCTTCTGTCAAATCAAGCTCTACGCCGCCCATACAGGAACGGATGCTGATCTCTTCTATCTGTTCGTTTCCGATTTTAATGTTCCTTCCGTTCATAAACGCCAAATATTTCTTTACCTTCTGCCCAATGTTCTGCTCATCCAGCTCGCTTGACTTTTTTGCCACATAGCGCCCAATTGCAACAAAGGCACCATACACCGCTGCAATCACTGCAATCACCTTAACTGCTGTTTTGAATTTGTTTTTTTGTTCTACAATATCATGTAATTCTTCCATAATAATGACCTCCTATTTTTGGTTCTGTGACAGTACACAAAGACCGGCATTGGTCCGGCATGTATCGGCTTAGATTTTAAATCTGTAGCCTTTGCCCCAGATTGTTTCGATGTATTGAGGTTTTGCTGCGTCTTCTTCAATTTTTTCGCGGATTTTTTTGATGTGTACGGTTACGGTTGCAATGTCGCCAAATGATTCCATATCCCATATCTCACGAAACAGCTCATCCTTGGTATATACATGGTCCGGATGTTCTGCAAGAAAGCTAAGCAAATCAAATTCTTTTGTTGTAAGAATTTTCTCCTCTTCATTAACATAAACCCTACGAGAAGTTTTGTCAATCTTCATGCCGCGAATTTCAATTGTTTCGTTTGTTTTTGTATGGTTATTTACCAGCCGTTCATAACGCGCAAGATGTGCTTTGACACGTGCTACCAGTTCACTTGGGCTGAATGGCTTTGTCATATAGTCGTCTGCCCCCATGCCAAGCCCTCTGATTTTGTCAATATCTTCCTTTTTAGCCGAAACCATCAGAATCGGAATATCTTTTTGCTCTCTGATATTTCGGCAGATTTCAAAGCCGTCCATTCCCGGAAGCATCAAGTCCAGAATCACCAGCTGGTAATCATCTTTCAGCGCCGCCATAAGGCCTGCCTTCCCCTCCGAAACCATTGTCACCTCAAATCCGGAAAGCTCCAGATAGTCTTTTTCAAGCTCTGCAATCGCTGTCTCGTCCTCAATAATTAAAATTTTTGCCATACCACATAAACCTCCTATTATAGTTCCATAACTGTCCTTCCGACACACATTAGTCAGAGCTTGTTTTCTGGTTCTTTGCACCCAGAAAACAAGCTCTGCGCCGTCCGGACAGTTATTGTTTTTAGTTCCATAACTGTCCTTTTGGCACATGGATTATTTAATCTTTTTTAGTGTAAATGAAATGGTTGTTCCTTTTCCCTCTTCGCTTTCTGCATGCACGGTTCCTCCGTGCTCTTCCACAATACGTTTTACGATTGCAAGCCCGAGTCCGGTGCCTCCTTGTCGAGAATTTCTGGACTGATCTGCGCGGAAGAAACGCTCAAAAATATATGGAAGATCCTTGGCGGCAATTCCTTTTCCGTTATCCTCCACCTCCACCCGGATATATTCCTTTTCTTCCAGCAAACGAAGTTTAATGCTTCCTTGCGTCTGCTCTCCCATATACTTTGCTGCATTTCCGATAATATTGTTCATAACGCGCCGTATCTGTTCTCTGTCAGCAAGGACAAGCGTATCTGCACTTAAATCACTGAAAAAGCTGATATGGATGCTTTTCAGCTCCAGTTCCACCTTATTTTCTTCTACACAGTCGCTGAAATAATCATTGGCAAGGACATGTTCAAACTGATATGGCATATTATTTGTGTCAATCTTTGTATAAAATGAAAGCTCATCTACAAGCGTCGTCATATCATCTGCCTTTGCATAAATAGTCTGGAGGTAACGGCGCTGTTTCTCTGGCGTATCTGCAACACCATCCCTAAGCCCTTCCGCGTAGCCTTTGATTGCTGTCAATGGTGTTTTTAAATCATGAGAAACATTTCCAATTAGTTCTTTTAGCTCCTGCTCATATTGTATGCGGATTTCAATCTGCTCTTTCAAATGAACCCTCATCTCCTCAAAATCTTTGCAGAGCTGCCCAATTTCATCATCGGAAATATTTTCTTCCAATGTGTAGTCCAAATTTCCTTCCTGAAGCTGCCTTGTCGCCTTCTTCAGCGCATTCAACGGCTTTAAAATCCCCTGATACAGCCATGCTACAAGGATAAATGCCGTAAATATCATGGTAAGGATTCCGTAAAATACACCCTGCATTACTGTCTTACGAAGCACTACAATCAAAGTATTGACATCCGTTATAATATAGAAGCTTCCTGGTGTTCCATCTGCAAAGGTAAATGTCTGAAGCTTCAAAAGAAACGGCATATCCCCGCCGATATAAAGCCCTCCGTCATATGCCGCATCATAACTTGCGCCAATGGGAAGCTTTTCTTTGATGCCCGCATAAAGATTCTCTTCCCCAACAAAAATTTCCTCTTGTCCCCGCATCACCAGCAGATAGGAAAACCTCTTTTTCAGTTCTTCATTAAACTCATTGAGCACTGTAAGGTTCTCCAGCTTTTCAGGATACCGTTCCGCCACAGTACAAAGCTCATTAAAGCTGCTTCTTGTCATCCGGTTCAGAATCTGAATTGGCTCCACAATGACCTGCCAGCTGTCTGTTTCGATATGATATGTTTCTTCTATAGATCTTACCTGATTCGTCAGAATAATTCCGCCAATTGTCCCAATCATGCAACATGGCAGAAATATAATAATCAAAAAAGCAATCAGCAGCCTATGACGTAAATCCATGCCGTATCTCCCTTTCCAAAGCATAGCATCTATGACCTGAGGCAACTGCAAAATGTGAAGCAACGCTGCCCAAAGCCGTTTAAAAAAGTATAACACATTTCCAGATACGTTTATATAAACTTTTTGTAAATACCAGCATACATCCTAGCAAAAATATCGAAACATTTAAAATTTTGAAAGGGAACTTGGTATTTTTTGTATTTTTATGTTTTTTTGTATTTACTTTTATATTTAAGATATGTATAATAATAACAACTCATAGATAAAGGAGTAAATGAAAATGTATAAAAAGTCTAATTATAATATTTATATAGGAAATGTAGATAACGCTCAAATATATTATAACTCTTTCAGTGGATCCGTTTCATCTTTTGACTCCTACAGCTTGAATTTTTTAAATAACATAGAAAACTATGCAGAAGATACGGCTAAAAATGAAGATAGAGATTTGAAAAATCTTTTATACGAGAATGGTTTTATTGTAGAACGAGAATTTGATGAACTTAATTGGATCATAATCCATAATAAAGGTATACGTTTTGATTTCCATTCATCAAAAATCAGATTAACAATTGCACCAACTATGCTATGTAATTATAAATGTTATTATTGTTATGAATCTCAGGCCACTAAATCAAAAAAAATGTCTGATTTAGTAATAAACCAACTGATTACATATGTAGCAAGTCAAATGAATGAAGAATTAAAAGAATTATATATTTCGTGGTATGGCGGGGAGCCACTTCTCGCACTTGACATAATAGAAGTAATTTCAAAGAAGCTTATGGATTTATGTAAAAAAAGAAGTATTATATATAAGGCAGATATATTAACAAATGGCTATTTATTAGATTATCAAACAGCAAAATTGTTATGTGAAAAATATAATATTACCAACGTACAAATCCCAATGGACGGCATGGCTAAAATATATGCAAAGCGTAAAGGAGTTAAGGAAGACACTTTTAACACCGTTATAAAAAACATATGTGAGATCAGCGACATTATGAAAGTCCATGTACGAATGAACATCGACAAAGACAACAAAGAGGATATTCTTGAGCTAACAAAATTACTTTTTGTTAACTATGGATTAAAAGAAAAAATACGCGTGTACCTAGCTGCAGTAAAAAACTATTCAAATGTATGCAATTTTATAGATACGAGCTGTTTTAGTAATAATGAATTTTTTGATTTTAAAATAGAATATTCTGATCTATTAAAATCTCTAGATGTAAAAACAAGTTTATTAACATCCATTCGTAAACCAAGTTATATGTCATGCGGCCTAAGCCGAATAAGGAATTTAATCATTGATCCAGATGGCAATTTTTATAGATGCGCACACCTTATTGGACACAATAATCAAACAGTTGGGAATGTCTTCATAGGTCAGATGTTTAATGATGCTAATATGCAATTTTTGAATATGGAAATAGAGGAGAAATGCAAGAATTGTAATTTATTGCCTATATGTATGGGTGGATGCTATTTTGAAAAAATGTTAAACCACAATGACTCTGTATGCCGAGAGCGAGTTGCGAGACTGCAACATGATATAATGCTTTCATATGATTACCTATAGTCCCTATTTATATAATTGCAATTGTTACTAGTTGAAATTAATAACCTAATCAAAGGTTATTGATAGATATTTCAATTCCAAGGAAAGGAGGAATGGTTTATGAAGGTCTTAATAAAGGGAAATAAAAGCCAATGTGAAAGCAGACCTGAAAAAGAGAATACTAACTGGGCTTTTAATTTTTCTCCAATTGGTTTTGATCAGGGCGATTGCTGTTGCTACGATGACAAATGCTAATATTAAAATGAAAGTTATTTGAGTATAATAGCACGTATACTTTCAAGGATTAGCACATCCAATATAAAATGCCATGAGAACGTTATCCAATGTCATCATGGCATTTTATACACCAATGCTCACAAATACAAAAGGGTATCACAAAAAAATGGACAAAGAAAATATCAGCCAAAATAAATATCATCACAAATATGGAGTTCTTAGCAATATGCAGTATATTTTAACAAACATGTTCCTGCATGAACCTTTCTTTTATCTGCTGATTCCTCTGGGAATGCTAAGTACTTCCGTAATGAAATATTTATGGACATTTGTCTCCAAATTTGTAATAGATCTCATTACAAATGAGCAGGCAAACCAGAGCCTGTACTTTTTAATAGTACTGTTTGCCATTATTCAGCTTTCAGTAACTATGCTGGATACATATTTTGCGAACGAGATATTCTGGAGGTATATCCATACTCGTTTTGAAATGATGTATGAAAAGAACAGAAAGATCATGAGCATGGATTATCAGTATCTGGAAGACGCTGATATTATGGACTGTTACCAGAAAGCTGACAATGCATGCAATACAAATAGAGAAGGAATTGAAGGAATGATGCACGTAATTGTAAATTTTTCCATCAATTTCGTTGCTGCTCTTGCCGGAATCATAATTTTTAGTACTTTAAGTCCGGTCATTGTATTAGTCATGGCAGTTCTGGCTGTTATCAATTTCATGATACAGAATTACGCAAACAAGAAAGCAAAAAAAACAGTATGGGATCCATTGGCAACATGGGGCAGAAAACATGACTACATGCAAAAAACAGCTACCGACTTCGCTTCCGCAAAGGAAGTACGTATGTATGCCCTTAGAGAATGGCTTCTTAAAAAATACCAGCAACTCAACGAAACAAGATATAAAGCACAAAAGGAAAACGAAAAGATACTCTTCTCTTCCACACTGAGCTACAACATGCTATGGGCAGCAGCGCAGATTTTTTTATATGTCTGGCTAATTCAGAACGTTATATCAAAAAAGCTGACCGTCGGAGAATTTACCCTCTATCTCACTTCGGCTGTCACTTTGTTTGAATCATTAAAAAGAGTGCTGGCAGAAATCAGCAATTTGTTTTCCAGAAGCTTGGAAGTTGATGATTTCCGAAGTTTTTTAAACATTCAATGTAACGAAACTGACCAAGGAGAACAAGTCCCTGACAGGAATGAATATTCTTTTACTTTTCATAATGTTTCATTTCAATACCCAAAATCAGAAAAATTTGCACTGAAGGGATTGAACCTCACAATCAAAGCAGGAGAACGGTTAGCTGTAGTTGGATTAAACGGAGCAGGCAAGTCAACTATGATAAAGCTTTTGCTGAGGTTATATGAACCAACGGAGGGTGAAATCCTTCTTAATGGAATTAATATAAAGAAGTATAATAAACAAAGCTACTATCATCTCTTTGCCCCAGCATTTCAGGATTTTTCAATATTTGCATTTCCAATAAATGAAAATATTTCTATGAAAAGCCCCGAAAAAACAGATAAAAAACGCACGGAACAAGCATTGATAAAGGCGGGACTTGGAGAAAAAATAAGAGAGCTTCCAAAGGGTTCAGATACAGAACTACTAAAAATTATTTATGAAGATGGGACAGATTTATCAGGCGGCGAAAAACAGAAACTTGCGTTAGCAAGGGCTTTATATAAAAACGCTCCGATAGTTGTACTTGATGAACCCACAGCTGCCCTTGATGCTTTGGCAGAAAGCCGGTTGTATCAGGATTTTGACAAACTGATCGGAGAAAAAACCGCTATTTATATCAGCCACCGTCTAAGCTCTACCAAGTTCTGCTCCAAAGTTGCAATGTTTCAGGATGGAGAATTGACAGAATATGGAACCCACAAAAGCCTTCTGGAACTAAATGGAGCCTATGCAAAGCTGTTTCATCTTCAGGCTCAATATTATGTAGAGGATGAAAAAAAGGAGGCGGCTTTTCATGAATGAAATACGAAAAACATTAGGATATATGCTGAACACGGCATTCAGACAAAAACCAGGACTTTTCATCATCTACTTTCTGATGCTAGTCACCACATTGGTGACAAAACTGCAGGCTATTTTCCTTCCAAAGCTCCTCATTGATCAAGTTGTTGCAATAATAAAGAATTCTTCATCAAAGGAGAATATCCGCCTTGCTATTCTATATGCAGTGACAATCATTCTGCTTACTTTTTTTATGAGCTTGATTCATGGCATATGTGTCCATTTCAAGAATTTATACAAAGAATGGTTTAATGAATATTTTGAAATAAAACTTGCTGACCATGCCATGCGAATGGATTTTGAACATACGGAGAATCCTGACGCACTAAACCAAATGTCAAAAGCAAAGGAAGGCATTTCATGGTACAGCGGCGGAGTTGTTGGAATTCTAGATGCCTTTTATAATATTTTAACAAATACAACAGTGCTGTTTGGAGTGGCTGCAATTATTATCATCTCCTGCCCCCTCCTGCTGCCTATCGTGCTTTTATCACTGGCAGTTATGTTGTTCATGAATTCAAAAACAAATCGTCTTAAAGTAGATGTATTTAAAAAGCTTGCTAAATCCAACAGAGTCTGTAGTTATGTATTTTACCAGCTTTCGGATATTGCATATGGGAAAGAAATCCGCCTCTATGATAGCGCCGATATGATGGAAAATAAATCCAGAGAATTTTCTAACAGACGGATTAATGACTGGAAAAATTTAGGTAAAAAACAAAGACGGAATTCATGGTGCGTGGACCTTGCAAATACAGTTCGAGACAGCTGCTCCTATCTGTATATCGGAGCCCTTGCATTGAAAAAGAAAATTACCATTGGTGATTTTTCCATGTATATTTCTTCTGCTTCCACTCTCTATTGGAGTCTGGCATCCATCACTTCGGGACTACAGGATATTTCAAAACGATGCAGTTATGCTTACCAGTTTTTGAAATTTTTAGAATATCCTAATGTAATGAGAAATGGAAATGAGCCAATAAGAGAAGGAAATCATGAAATTGAATTTCGGCATGTATGTTTTCATTATCCAGGAACCGAAAAATATGTTCTACGAGATATTAATCTTCATATAAATCCGGAAGAACATTTGTCTGTTGTTGGCGAAAATGGTGCTGGAAAGACCACTTTCATAAAACTCCTCTGCCGCCTATATGATGTGACAGAAGGTCAGATTTTAGTAGACGGAAAAGACATCAGAGAATATTCCGAAGAAGAATACCGTTCTCTATTTGCAGTCATTTTTCAAGATTTTAAACTATTTGCATTCAGTTTGAAAGACAATATTGTTGCTGGAGAGACTATTGATAGTGACAGGTTAGAACGAGCATTAAAACTCTCTGCTTTATATGAAGATGCCATGCACCTAGAAAATGGTGCTGATACCATTTTATATAAAAGTTTTGATGAACACGGCACGGAATTATCCGGCGGACAGAAGCAAAAAACTGCCATCAGCCGGGCTTTGTATAAGGATGCCCCTATTATTATTTTAGATGAACCAACAGCTGCCCTAGATCCAGTGGCAGAATATGAGATTTATCGTCAGTTCTATCAGCTTGTCAAGGGAAAAACCGCCATTTATATTTCCCACCGGCTTTCCAGTTGTAAGTTCTGTGACAAAATTGCTGTCTTTGCAGAAAACACAATCAAAGAATATGGAACTCATGATGAATTGGTGAAAAAAAAGAACGGAATATATGCAAAAATGTTTGCTGCACAGGCGCAGTATTACATGGAAAATGTGTCTTGATGGGTATAAAAAATTGCCGCTTAGTGGCAAAAATTTCTGAAAGAAATTGCAAATTCCCAAAACGGATTTGGAAATGAGTGCGCTTTGCGGTCCAGTTTCCTATAAGGTAAGAAATTTCTTCTTGACAAACATCAAAATCTGTAGCATACTGTCTATACATAATTTCATATCAGCAATCTCTTATTCAGAGTGATGGAGAGTAAAGACTCTATGAAATCACGGCAACCCCGTCATACCGGAAAGGTGCCAAGTTGAGCGAGCATGTGCTGTCTTAGGACGGCTCGAACAATAAGAGGATTTGGTAATTTAACATCAGGTCCGCTTATCATGCGGATTTTTTTATTTTATTAAGGATTAGGGTGCCAAAAGCCC
>CAJTZB010000022.1:3717-23350 GCA_910583815.1 uncultured Lachnospiraceae bacterium | reverse complement strand
AGCCGAATATCGGCATGTACGGCGGCTTCCACGGCAAGCTTCTGCACCCAGACGCTTTGTGAGCAGACAGCGGCGCATCCAAGCGGAAGGTCTCCGATCTTTGGGACAGAAATACCGTTATAGTCAACATAGCAAGGTACTTCAACCACGCATTCATCCGGCAGGTTTGTGATGGTGCCGTTGTTCATTACATTAAAATGTCCCCTGTAAGTGCGCCCGGTTTCCAGGCTTTCGATAATGTAGCTTCCATGTTCGGAAGAACGGTGTTCTGGAATAAATTTTTTTGCAGGCTCTTTCAGCCAGTTTGGGAAGTCGGTTTCAAACCAGTTCCTGCTTTCTTTGCATACTCGCAAATAGCCCGCGGTTTCTCCCTGAATCCAGCTGCTGTAGTTAATCCATTGTTCCATCTCTTCCGGACGTTTTCTGTACCACATCAGGTATTCGGAGAGATGGCCGTTGGACTCGGTAGAGTAGTAGCCGAAATTCTTCATAACATCAAGGCGGATATTTTCGTCTTTTGCAAATTCTGCTTTTGACATAAGCTCGTATAATTCACCGGTGCGCTCCACGCCGTCTGTCTTGACGCTGATATACCATGTCTGGTGGTTCAACCCAGCGCAGATAATATCAACCTCTTTTTTCTCTCTGCCAAGCGCCCTGGCAATCTGCTCATGGCCATGCTGGACTCCGTGGCAAAGACCATAGGTCTCTACTTTTCCGTATTTATTGCATGCCCAGGTCAGCATGGCATTTGGGTTGGAGTAATTGAGCAGGATGCAGCCGGGAGCTGCAACTTCACGTATATCTTTACAAAATTCGAGAACGGCATGGACTCCTCTCTGACCATACATAATGCCGCCGATACAGAGCGTATCGCCGACGCATTGGTCAACTCCATATTTTAATGGGATTTCCACGTCTGTTGCAAAGGCTTCCAGCATGCCGATGCGCACACAGTTGATGACATATTTTGCGTCTTTGAATGCTTCTCTTCTGTCAAGTGTTGCATGGATTTTAATGTCCAGTCCGTTTTCGTCAATGTCCCTTTGGCAAAGTTCCGTTACCATCCTTAAATTGTCTGGGTTAATATCCATAAAGGATACTTCAATGTTCCTAAATTCCGGGACGGTCAGAATGTCTGCAAGCAATCCTCTTGTAAAACCGATGCTGCCTGCACCAATAAATGCAATTTTAAATGACATAACAATTACCCTGCCTTTTCGTAATATTTTGATTATTTACATCCGCATGGTTCAGTGCTATACTAAGTAAAAAAGAACGCTGAATATACTGGATTTTCTTTTATAATATGAAATTTCTATTGGTATTTCAAGCGTAATAATTTGATAAAGAGGGTAAGTTTTTGATGTATAAAAAAGAAGACATTTGTGATGATTACGGATTTCGTTTTTTGGACAATGTACCTGCCGCAGAGCTGATTGCTGTCGGAAAAGAATCCAGATACAGCAGCAGCTATTACTGGGACAACCGAAAAAGAACGCCTGCGTATCTGTTTCAGTATACATTGAGCGGAAGCGGGACAGTAAGGGCGGATGGAGAGGAGTATCTTGTGGAAAGGGGGGACGCCTTTTTTCTGCGGATGCCGGATGAGGAAGCCTATTATTTTGATGAGAAAAGGAATGCTGCTCCTTGGGAGTTTGTCTATCTTATGTTTGGCGGCAGTGCGGTTTCCGGGTATTATGAATATGCAGTGAATCATCTAGGAAAAATATTGTCTGTTTCAGAGTATCATCCTGCCATCCAAGTGCTGACGGAACTGTATGCCAAAGCAAAGAACAGACGGATTCGGAATGCATTTTCTGCAAGCAGCGAGGTTTTTCGTTTTTTATGCTTGCTTTGCGATACGGATAATTTGGGTGGCAGCAGGCCGTCCAATCTGGTGGAACGTGCAAAACTCTATCTGGAGCAGCACTATGCAAAGCAGATTACGCTGGCACAGGTTTCAGAAAGTTTGGGCGTTTCCCAAAGCCACTTGTCAAGGGAGTTTTCTAAATATATGGGAGAACAGCCGATACATTATCTGACAAAGATACGGCTGGAGCATGCGGTTGAACTTCTTCATTCTGCCGATATGGATCTGAGTGAAATCAGCAGGCTTTGTGGCTTTGCAGACAGCAATTATTTTGGCAAGGTTTTTAAAAAGCATATGAAATTATCCCCGAACAGGTTTCGGAAAGAAATCAGGGAACAGGGGTATCGGAGCGTGAAGGTTTAAGGGTGGAAACGGTGCAAAAGAACCTGTTTTTCTTGTTGCTTTTGTGATATACTGAACCATAGTAAACAGCATGGGAACGGATTTTTGCCGGGTTCCATCAGAACAGCTGAAAAATGGATTACAGGGAGGTTGACGCAATGCAGGAATTTGGAATTATACAGATGGAGGCAATTCAGAGGGAACTGCAGGAGAAATACAAGGACAAGTGGGGTGGGCTGTCGCCGGAAAAAGGGCGCAACCAGCTGCTCTGGATGTTGATTGAGGCAGGAGAGGCGGCAGACGTCATCAAAAAGTGCGGTGATAAGAAAATCATGGAGGATGCAGAGACAAGGAAGCACTTTGTGGAAGAGCTGTGCGATGTGATGATGTATTTTAATGATGTTTTGCTGTGCTATTCGGTTACGCCGGAAGAGTTTGCGAGGGCATACTACGAGAAACATGAAAAAAATATGCAGAGGTGGTAAGGCTTGCATTTTGTAAAAGCAAAGGGAATTTTATCAGCGAAAAATGGGATGAACCTGTACCGTGGCTGTCTGCATGGCTGTATCTATTGTGATTCCAGAAGCAAGTGCTACCATATGGAGCATGAGTTTGAAGATATTGAAGTCAAAGAGAATGCAATTGAGCTGCTAGAAGCTGCACTAAAGCATAAGCGGAAAAAGTGCATGATAGGAACCGGTGCAATGACAGACCCATATATTCCGTTGGAATTGGAACTTGGAAATGTAAGAAAGGCACTTTCGCTGATTTATGAGTATGGGTTTGGTTTTACCGTCATAACAAAGTCAAACCGCATTCTAAGGGATATAGACCTGCTGCAGAAAATAAATGAAAAGACAAAGTGTGTTGTGCAGATGACACTGACGACATATGACGAGGAGCTTTGCAGGAAGCTGGAGCCAAATGTAAGCACGACGGCGGAACGTTTTGAAACCTTAAAAGAGCTGCATGCCGCAGGAATTCCTACGGTTGTCTGGCTCTCCCCGATTCTGCCGTTTATCAATGATACGGAAGAGAATATTGCCGGGATTTTAAACCTGTGCATAGAAGCACATGTTTACGGTATTCTCTGTTTTGGCATGGGGCTGACTCTCCGAGAAGGGAACAGGGAATATTTCTATAAGCAGTTGGACAAGTGGTTTCCTCATTTAAAAGAAAAGTATATCAAATGCTTTGGAAACCAGTATGTGGCCGGAAGCCTGGAAAATGACAGGCTGATGCGCCTGTTCCATCAGACTTGCAGCAGTCATGGGATTCTCCACAACAACGAGGATATATTCCGGTATCTGTCTGAATTTGAGGAAAAGCAGGAAACGAAGCAGCTAAGTCTTTGGGATTTGGAGTAAGAGGAAGGTCATTGATAAAGAAAGTTGCTGTGAATTTGCATGTGAATTTACTTGCGAAAGCATATTGATATATGTATAATGAAAGAAAGTCTAGTGAGGAGATGATTGTTATGCCAAATATAAAACCAATTTCAGATTTGAGAAATTACACAGAAGTATTAAAACAGGTAGATGCTTCAAACCGTGTGTATCTTACGCGCAACGGACATGGAGAATATGGCATTCTTACTATGTCTGAGATAGATGAGCTTGACAGATGTCGGGCAGCCTATACTCTTTTTTCCAAATTGAGGAAAGCAGAAGAAAGGGCAGATAAAGAAGGCTGGATTTCTGCAGATGCGTTGGAAAAAGAATTGGAGGTAGCAGATTGAAGAGACTGCAATATTCTCCAGATGCTCGCGAGAAGCTAAGGCAGATAAAGCAGTATGTGAAGCAGAGATTTGGAACTGATGTAGCGAATAAGGTTATGAAGGAAATGATGAAATCTCTCCGCGATTTGCTGCAGTTTGAGAACAAAGGTATTTCTGTGGAAAGCATTTTAGGCATTCCATGTGACTATAGAATGCTGTATATCAAGCATAATTATGTATTTTACCAAATTAAAGAAGATGTTATAAGGATTACAGATATATATGATGAAAGAGAGGATTTTATGTGGAAACTCTTTGGTATTAAGACTACTATGGAAGAAACGGAGGATTATTGGAAAGAGTAGCGGCAGCATTTTGGCAACAGAAAATCAGAAGCCCCTCCAGAAATGAGGAAAACATGCGGATAGCAATATGTGATGATGAAAAGGAAATCAGAGAGATGCTTGCGAAAAAGGTACAGAGACTTTATCCAAAGGCAGGCTTGTCTTTATATGCTTCCGGAGAGGAACTGCTGCTGTCGCGCGGACAAGAAGATATTATACTGCTTGACATTCAGATGTCTGGCAGAACCGGAATGGAGACGGCAAGGGAGCTTCGCAGAAGCTGCAAAGAGACGATTCTTATTTTCATAACGGGTTTAGAGGAATATGTATTTCAGGCGTTTGATGTCGGTGCATTCCATTATCTTATGAAGCCCGTGGACGACAAAAAGCTTGCGGAGGTACTGCAAGGGGCGGCAGCGCAGCTTGAGGAAAGGCAGAACAGGAAGCCTGTGGAGATAAAAAAAGAAGTGCCGAGCCTTGTTGTCACTGCAGGCGGCAAACATATTGCCGTGAAATTTTCGGATATTGTCTATGCAGAGGTATTTAACCGGAAAGTGATGCTCCATACAATGGATACAGATATAGAGTATTATGGGAAATTAGGGGAATTGGAAAAACAGGCAGGAGAGGAGTTCTACCGTCCTCATAGGGCATATCTCATTAACTTTGACTTTGTCAGAAAATATGATGCTACGATGATTTACCTTGAAAGAGGAACGGCATTGATGGCAAAGCAGAACTATCAGGACTTTGTGAAGAGCTATTTAAGATATAACCAAAGAAAGGGAAACTAAATTGAAAAATCTTTGATTTTTCAACCAGGAATTTGTGTTGCCGCATAAAGTTTGTATGATTTAAGAAACCTTGATAAAGCCAGGGAATTAGACGAAGTGGCATAGACTGTCAGAAAGATAAAGGGGTTAAAAATGGAAGTTACAATGGGGCCAGCCTGGGAAGCTGCATTTCATATTGTGCCGGTGGCAGAGGCATTCCTTATGGGAGGATGTTTTTCCTTTCTGGCAAGGCCTTTTTTGCCCTATAAGAAACCACGCCGTAAAACACCTGTGTTCCCGAATCCGCACAGCGAACCTGAAGCTGCTGCTTGCGGAAATTGTCCGGAGCGCAGAAAGGATGTATTTTGTGCAGGGGCAGTTTATGCTGTTGTGATGTTGCTGCTTTATTATGTGCCGTTGTCTTTGGATATTTTTGTGGCATACTGCCTTGGTGTTGCTGCTGCATTTTTTGTTCTGTGTTTCATGGACAGGAGAAATTATGAGCAGAAAGTGTTTCTTGCAGTGACATTTTTCGCCTTGCGCTGGTTTGCCTCTGCGCTGGCAGAAATTCTGTATGATAAGCTGTATGCCTTTGCGTCGCGAACGGATTATATGGTGAAGCATCCGGAACTTTCGCTTGCTTTGTATATCGGGGTATGTTTATTTTATCTGGTGATGGAGCTTTTGTTTACGTTGTTTGGCATATGGTGCATTTTGAAGGCTTATGCATATAAATATGCTAAGATGGCAAAAAGTGAACTGTTTATGTTAGTAGTTCCCTCTGCTGCAGGGGTTGTGGGCTATGCCATGATGCGGTATTACCGTATTTTTTACATAATGGAAAGTGGGCAGACGTCCGATGTTTATGATATTCTGGCATTTTTATATTATGCAGTGAACATCGTTGGCATAGTCGTGGTCATTGTATTGTACCAAAGCATCAAGGCAAAGCAGGAAGAGCGTCTGCAGAAGGAACTGCTTACTGCGCAGCTTGGCAGTATACGGCAGCATACGGCACAAGTGGAAAGGTTGTATCAGAATATCCGGAGCATCAAACATGATATGGCAAACCACATTCTGATACTGGAAGGCCTGTATGCCGCAAATCAGGCAGAAGAAGCAGAAGCGTACAGCGCAAACCTAAAAACAGCCCTTGCAGAAGCAACAGGAGAAATAAGAAGCGGAAACTCGGTTACTGACGTCATTTTGCAGGAATTTAAAAACAAAGCAGAAAAGCAGGACATCCGTTTTGAGGCGGAATTTTACTTTCCGGAAAGTTCTGCGGTGGATGTCTTTGATATTAGCGTAATATTAAATAATGCATTGCAGAATGCGGTTGAACATACCGGGGAGAGCAAAGAACCGTATATCTTTGTGCGTTCTTATCGCAGAAACAATGCATATATGATAGAAATACGGAACAGTTTTGCAGGAAATCTGTATTTTGACGAGGAAAGCGGACTCCCTGTCACTGAAAAAACAGAACAGGATGATTACGGACAGGCGCACGGATATGGACTTTCCAATATCCGCAAGGTGGCAAGAAAGTATTCGGGAGACATTGACATTACGGCGCAGGAAGGAGAGTTCCGGCTGACTGTTTTGATGATGTTAGAGAGTGGAACAACGCTTTTGGAATTTTAGCTTTCTGTTTACAACAAAAAAAAGGCCTTTCACAGCATATTGCTTCAGTCCATGAGATAACGTACCGAAACATAAAAAAGAGAAGGAACTCTTCTGCCGGATAAGCGGCAACAGTTCCGGCTCAATGGCTGCCATTGTCCGGAAAGGGATGGCAGGATGCGGCAAGATTGGAAAGGAGGCCATAAAATCATGAAAATCAATATTGCAGGCGGTGGGAAGGCGCAAAGTGCAGTGGGCGCCGGCAGACAGGCAGGCGGCTCTGCGGCAAAGAAACAGACAGACCCTGTCAGCAAAAGCATTCGGCGTCAGATAGAGAATGCGCAGAAGCGGTTGCAGGAACTTTCTTCTAATAAAGATTTGTCACCAGAAGAAAAAATGAAGAGACGCCAGGGAATCCAGCAGGAGATTACCGCACTGAACCAGCAGCTCAGGCAGCATGAGATGGAGATGAGGAAGGAGCAGCAGGCAAAAAGCACGGCAGTACAAGAAGAAAAAAAATCCCAGACACCGACAGCTGCAAAGCAGGACAGCAAGGCAGGAAAAGGGATGTCGCAGGCAAGTATGCAGGCAATGATTTCAGCGGATGTTTCGATGAAACAGGCGCAGGCACAAAACAGTGTTGCTACAAAAATGGAAGGCAGGGCAAGGGTCCTTAAATCAGAAATCAAGCAGGATCAGAACACCGGAGCCAATACGGAAGCAAAAGAAGCCGAGCTTGCAGATACAGAGAAGAAAGCGATGGAAGTCACGGAATCTCAGATGGATACGCTCGGAAAAGCAGAAAAGGCGATGGAAGAGGCTAACCATGCAGAAACAGGACAGGAGGAAGATGAAGAGAAAGAATTTTCGGAAGAATGGAATGCTGCAGAAGCAGTTCCTCAATCTGCCCACTACAGGCATGTAGATGTCCGCCTATAAAAGCCGTAAATTTAAAGCAGGAAGTCCATATTTTATCTGTATTGTTTAGCATGCAGATGGATATGGGCTTTTTTTCTTGGAAAGATATATGAATGAGGAAATATTCCCCCAATCATGTCGATATGAGTCGGAGTGACTATGGGCGTTCTTGTAGCATATTATATTGTATCTGAACGGCGCTCTATGGTTTTGGCGTTCAGAACCTACCATGTACGCCCTTGTTAAGCGATGATAAGAAGAGTAAAGGGGGATGGATAAATGGAAAAGAAGCATAAATATTTTTACTTCTTAATCATTATTTCCGCCGCAGCAATTATTTGTTCTGTTACGTTTTTTTATATAAAGCAGTTGAATAGGACAATTTCGGATAATATTATCAATTCCATCAGTGAGATTGCAGAGCATGATAAAGCAACCATTCAGACTTATATTGAAATTTGCTGGGAGGCTCTTCATAAAGTCCATAGGCGCTTTATAAGCCATGAGTGCAAAACGCTTCCTGAAGTTGAAGTACGGATGGACTTAGAATGTGCTTCTAGTGGATTTACGCATATTTATCTTGTAGCAGAGGATGGAACGGTTTATGCAGATAAATATGCCACGGATGGTTCGGATGGCAGCATTATGGACAGGAAACTGGAGTTGCTTCCATATTTTGCAAACGGAGAAGAGCAGGTTGTCCTAAGGTTTGATAATGATGAGGAGGGCGGATGGCTGACAAAAGAAAGTATTCTCTATGGAATACGGCTGAATGATTATGAGGTGGATGGGATAAAGATGCTTGCATTGATTGGAATCAGCGATATTTCTTCCATTCAGGATAAAATGGTCATCAACAGCTTTGCAAAAGATGGAAAAAGCCGTGGACATAGTGCTCTGATTGATATGGAAGGCAACTATATCGTAGATATTAATAAAAAGATATATCTGAACAAATCCAGCAATTTATTTGAGCATTTGACGGAATCGGCATCTTCTGAGCTGACAAATGAAGAGGTTGCAAAGAAACTTGGGAATTTGGAGACATTTTCTTTTTACCATACCCATATGGAAGGCAGAAACAAGGAACTATTCTATTTCATACCATTTGAACAAGGGATGAACCTTTATTTTATTATGTCTGTACAAGAAGAAGTCTTTACGGAACAGACAAGGACTTTTGTAATAATGAGTATGCTGATGCTGGTGGCAAGTATGCTGACAGTTATTTTTATGCTGCTGTTTGTTATGGAGTATCGGAATAAGACTCTTATTTCCTCAGAAAGAGCAAGGTCGCAGAAGGAATTTCTTTCTGATATGAGTCATGAAATACGTACGCCATTAAATGGCCTGATTGGCATGAACCATCTGATTATGGCACATATAGATGATGACAGTGAGAAACTTCAGATTAAAGAATGGCTGAAAAAGTCCAATAGTACAGCGAATTATCTGTTAGCGCTTGTAAATGATATTCTGGATATGTCAAAACTTCAGGCGGGCAAGGCAGATATTCTGGATGAGCCGCTTCTGGTGTCCTCCTTGGTAGACGAAATTGTCGCAATGCAGACGGACAATATTGAACGCAGAGGCGTGAAATTTATCGTAGAACGAGAGATTATAGAACCTTGCATCAAAGGGGATGCAACCCGCATCAAACAGATTCTGATGAACATTATTGGAAATGCAGCCAAGTTTACACCCAAAGGGAAGCATATTAGATTTTCTGTTACGCAAAAAAGAGTAGATGATGGGCATGTTATTACGATATATCAGTGCGAGGATGCCGGAATTGGCATTTCCAAAGAATATATTGGGAAAATTTTTGATTCTTTCAGCCAGGAAAGGAACCAGAACACAAACGAAATCAAAGGAACCGGGCTTGGCATGGCAATCAGCAAATTATTGGCAAATGCAATGGGCGGCGATATTACAGTAGAGAGTGAACGAAATGTCGGGAGTACGTTTACGGTTACACTTCCTTCTGCTGTTGTAAAAGAGATTCCGGATTACTTAAAAGAAGCAGGCAATGAGACAGCAGATGAAACAAAGGAAGCAGAAGCAGGCAACAGCGGCAGGCCGGTAAAAATTCTGGTGGCGGAGGATGTGGAGCTGAATGCAGAGGTTTTGCTTGAGATTCTGAAAATGGAAGGTTTTGAAACTGCTCATGCACAAAACGGCGGAGAGGCAGTCAAGCTATTTGAAGGATCAGAACTTGGGGAATTTGATATTATATTGATGGATATGCAGATGCCGGTGATGGATGGCTGCGCAGCGGCAAAAGCAATCAGGAAACTAAACCGTGCAGATGCAAAAACGGTTTTGATTTATGCCTGTACCGCCAATACATTTCAGGAAGACAGGGATATGGCACTTAGAAGCGGCATGGATGACTTTCTGACAAAACCAATTGATGTCAATGTGCTGCTAAAAAAGATGGGAAAGCAGCACATTGCGTAAATAAGCCATATAGTGGGAAGGCGTTAAGATGGGGCCTTTCCATTGCTTTTTTGTCTATAATCTTCCGCAGCCGGGTCATGCATTTCATAGATGCGGTACCATTCTTTTGTTTCCTGGTCTTTTGTTGTTTCGCTCCGGTTGCGGTATAAAAATAAGAGCAGCTCATAGCAGTCAATCCAGATTTCATTGTCACACTCTTTCTGGGATTCGTCAAAAATCAGCTGCAACCCGAAATGCAAGTGTGCTGTTTCGATATTATTCGTATTTTCGGTTTTGCTGTAACCGGTGCGCCCAAGATAGCCGATTACATCGCCGGCAGTCACGATGCTGCCTACGGCAAGAGACTTGCAGTAAGGAAAGTTTTTGCGCAGGTGGGCGTAATAGTAATAACGTTTGTTGTCAAAACTGCGGATGCCGATGCGCCAGCCGCCGAACTCATTCCATCCAAGCGCCTCTACGTAGCCGGATTCCACGGCAATAATCGGAGTGCCGACCTGACCCAGCATGTCATGCCCCAAATGGAGACGTTTGTACCCATAGGAACGAGAAGCGCCAAAGTCATCATAATCGGAATAAGGGAAATTTTTTGCAATTGGCAAATAAGATTTTAGGCCATATTTCTGTTCCCAGACACTGCCGCCTCCTTCCCCTTCCTTGGATGTTTCAATTTCATATTCTCCGACCATTCCTCCAAGTACTGCGGAGTAGGCTTCATAGTAATAGTCATAGTATTTTTTACCAGAAGCCAGTTCTTCTATCGTGGTCTCTCCGGAAAGCAGTGGCGTGACAAGTTTTGTCATGTCACTTTTTTTATAGTTTGAAAAGTTGCCGCCATTGTTTGCGGCAAGCAATGCGAGCAGTTCAACCCAGTTTAAGTGGATGTCCTGCCCATAGGTGGAGACATCCTGCTCATAAGCATCTTCCAGTGCTTCGCATGTGACAGTGAAATCCACCCATTTAATAAAGTTCTTTCCATCTGATGTCGTTTCATAGCTTTCTTCGATAGTGTACTGCGGCAGAGTCGGGTAGGGGCCGTCGTCTTCTGTGACAGGCGGCGTGGGAGATGGAGTATGGACAAAGGGAAGGTTATTAAGAAAGCGTTCCCGGAAAGCACTGTTTTGAAAACAGAGGACAGCAAGAAGCACGAGGCAGAGTACCTCAAGCGGAATCAGATAATGGAGTTTGAAGCGTTTCATCAGTACCTCAGAACAGGACGTCATTGGTACAGTATATGAAAGGAGAATGCGGCTTTATTCCGGCAGCAAGAAGTATATAGTCAGTATAATTCTAACTTGCAGTTATGGTTGGAATTGTTACAGTCCAGAGTGATTTCTAAAATACTTAAGATAAGGTCATTGCCAAGTTCACGTTTGCTTTTTTCATAATTAAGCCATCTGAGAACAATAGGCTCTCCATATTCATGCACGCCAAATCCGCCCCTTAGCAAATCGTTGTATGCATCAAGATTATGTCCTGTTTTCCAATCTAAATCTTTTGTAAGTATTTTATCAATTTCATCATAAAATCCATTTAAGTCACTGAAATTATTTCCGTCTATTGTTAGTATCTTCATGGTCAAAAATACCTCTCTGATTCTGGTTTGTTTGGTGTCTGTACACTTTCCAAAAACAACTGTATCATATCTTGGCACAAATGTCTATTTTTCTTTTGTCTCGTAAAGAAAAATTATTAGAAACAGTATTACAAGGTGGCGAAAGGACGGTTGACGGAACGGATGGGATGTGGCATACTGAAATAGAAAACCTGCCAGCCATGCAACAGTGTCCGGCAGAAAAAAATAACATATAATTTGCCTGTGGCAGAACAGCCACGGCAGTGGAAAGGATAGGGTGGTCAAGATGCAGAAACTGTATTTTATTACCGGAAGTCAGGATTTATATGGAGAGGAGACGCTGCGTCAGGTTGCGGAAGATACAAAGAAAATGACGGCGTTTCTGGATGAGAAGCTGCGGGATGTCGTGAATATTGTCTGGCAGCCGACAGTATTAAACAGCGAAGGGATTGTGGAGGTCTGCAGACGCGCTTCTAATGATGAGGAATGCGTTGGCGTGATTACCTGGATGCACACGTTTTCTCCTGCTAAAATGTGGATTAAGGGGCTTCAGCTGCTGACGAAGCCATTGCTGCATCTGCATACGCAGGTCAACGAAAAGCTTCCATATGATGCCATTGATATGGATTTTATGAATCTGAATCAGGCAGCACATGGCGACAGGGAATATGCGTTTATCTGCGCACGCCTTGGCATCAAAAGAGAAGTCGTTGTCGGCTATTATCAGCATGAGGACGTGATTGCAAAAATCAGGCAGTTCGCAGAAGTGGCAAAGGCAATTGCATTTTCCAAGGAGTTAAAGGTCGGCATGTTTGGCAGCAATATGCGCGAAGTTGCAGTAACGGACGGCGACAGGGTAGAGAGCCAGATTCGTTATGGCTGGGAAGTGAATTACTATGGTATTGGTGATTTGGCAGAACTTGCAGGGCAAGTGACTGAAGAGGAAACAGATGCGAAGATGGCTGCTTATGAAGCAGAATATGATATGAATACAGACAATCTGGCAGCAGTCAGGGAGCAGGCAAAGTATGAGGTGGCATTGGAACGCTTTGTGGCAGAGCATGGCATTGGTGCGTTTACAGATACATTTCAGGATTTGCATGGATTTTCCCAGCTTCCTGGCCTTGCAGTGCAGCGCATGATGGCAAAAGGATTTGGTTTTGCTGCAGAAGGCGACTACAAAACGGCGGCCCTGAATGCAGTCTTGTTTGAGATGGCAAAGCACAGAAAAGGTGCTACCGGATTTATGGAAGATTATACATATGACCTTACACCGGGCAGTGAGCTTGTGCTTGCAGCTCATATGCTGGAGGTTTCTCCGGTTTTTGCAGATAACAAGCCAAAGGTAGAGGTGCATCCGCTTGGAATCGGTGGCAAAAATCCGCCGGCACGCCTTGTATTTGACGGAACGCAGGGAGATGCAGTTGCAGTCTGCATGACGGATATGGGTGACCGTTTCCGCCTTGTGGCAGCAGAAATTGAGCTTGTAAAACAGCCGCAGCCGATGCCGAACCTTCCGGTAGCCAGGGTGATGTGGAAATTAAAGCCGGATTTTAAGACCGGAGCAGCAGCATGGCTTTATGCTGGCGGTGGACATCATACCGTAGTATCTACGGCACTTACGATGGAAGACCTTCGTCTGTTCGCAAAGCTGACGGATACGGAACTTGTGGTAATTGATGAAGAAACAAAACTGGATGAGCTGCAGAGACAGCTTGGTATCTGAAAGAAATATGAATAAAATTCTATGCTCCACCGGAGCGTTGATTGGCAGGTCAAACGGAAGGGATTATCGGCTGCTGCTGCCGTTGGCAGAGCAGCTTTCCTGCGATGGGCTGGAGTTTATGATGTACAGTTCATGGTATGAGGAAACGAAAGAACTGCTTGCAGTACTTGCCGATGTGCCTCTTCCGATGCCGGTCATGCATTGTGAAAAGCATATCGGAGAAAAGATCAGCTTGGGCGGAGAGGAAAACATAAAGGAAGCATTTCGCCTGTTTGAAATCAACTGCCAAATTGCTGAAAATATTCAGGCAGAAAAGCTGGTAATCCATCTATGGGATGGAATGACTTCTGACCGGAATTTTGAAAATAACAAAAGAGCCTATCCGCAGCTTGCAGAACTTGCCAAGGCATATGGGGCGGATTTATTGGTGGAAAATGTGGTCTGCAGCTGCAAAACTCCAATGGAACATCTTGCAGAGCTGACAGAGGAATATCCGGAAGTCCATTTTGTGTTTGACACAAAAATGGCAGAGTTCCATAGGCAGCTTACCCTGTTTTATGGGGAAGAGTATGCTTGGCTTTGGAAAGATGACCATATTCGTCACTACCATGTAAATGACTATGCAGGAGGCTATTTGGATTGGAGCAGCCTGCGGACGCTTCCTATAGGCAGTGGGCAGATAGATTTTGAGCGTTTTTTTGGCTATGTCCGCCGGACAGGCTACCAAGGAACCTACACTGTCGAGGCAACGGCATTTAGGGCAGACGGAAGTGTGGATATTGAGATGCTAAATGGTCAGTTTAGGCTTATTGCATCGTTTTTATAAGATAAGTGTTTTGTGCCTGTGGTACAAATATTACAGGTTGTAGAAAGGCATGGTGATTTGCATGAAAAATAAGAAAATAGAAAAATTGGTGCTTGCTGCCATGTTTTTGGCGCTTGGGATGGTGCTGCCGTTTTTTACGGGACAGATTCCTCAGATTGGGAAAATGCTGCTACCAATGCATATTCCGGTACTGCTTTGTGGGCTTATCTGCGGATGGAACTATGGGATGGCAGTCGGTTTTGTCCTGCCCCTGCTGCGCTCTGCAGTCTTTACAATGCCGGTTATGTTTCCGACGGCAGTTGGCATGGCGGCAGAACTGATGACTTATGGTGGTGTCATTGGCTTTTTATATGCGCATTCCAGATGGCAGTGCATTGTTTCTTTGTATCGCTGTCTGATTGCTGCAATGGTAAGCGGGCGCGTTGTCTGGGGATTTGCCCAGCTGTTTTTGCTTGGAATCGGGGCGGAAGGCTTTACGCTTCAGGCGTTTTTGGCAGGTGCCCTGCTCAATGCAATTCCGGGAATTGTGGTGCAGCTTGTTCTGGTTCCTGCAGTTATGCTGGCACTGCATAAGACAGGCCTGGTTCCGTTCAGAAAGGCAGAGAAAGCGGAGGGATAGGTGATTGCAAAAGAGTATGCCAGATAATTGCATTACAGCAAGATGGGCAGCCGATGAACTGGAAGCACGTGTCAGAGAGCTGGAAAAGAGAAAGGCACAGGTGCTTGTGGCGCTGGATGGGCGCTGTGCTTCCGGAAAGACAACGCTTGCAGAGCTTTTGAGGCAGCGCCTTTCTTGTGAGATTGTCCATATGGATGACTTTTTTCTAAGGCAGGAACAGCGCACAAAAGAGCGGCTGTCGGTACCGGGCGGAAATATAGACGCAGAACGTTTTTTGGTAGAAGTCATGAAACCGCTCCGGGAGGGCAAGGGTGTGTCATATCGGCCATATGACTGCCATGCCGGTGCATTCAAGGAGCCGGTTCCGCTGAAAAAAGCGAAAACAGTGATAGTAGAAGGGGCATATTCCTGCAGGCCGGATTTTTGGGAGTTTTATGACCTGCATGTTTTTCTGACGGTCAGCCCAGAGGTACAAAAGAAGAGAATTGTCGCCCGCAATGGCGAAGATGCGGCAAAAAGGTTTACAGAGCGCTGGATTCCGTTAGAAGAGTACTATATTCAGACATATGACATCAAAGAACGGTGCGAACTGTGTTACAGGCTGCACGGCTGATATACATTGTACTGCCGCAAAATGCGACATGGAGGATGAAATTGAAAAAAAGAGGGAAAATTCTGCGCATCGTCCTGATGGCAGCTGCATCCGTCTGCTTTGCGTGGTTTGCAGTTCCGCTTGCGCTTTCAGTAAATTTAAATATAGGGAATGCAACAGGAATTGCTGTTTCGGTACTGCTGTTTTTCTATGCATTATTTTTGCCGCAGCTTTGCAGAGAGTGGCAGAGGCGGCGAAAAAGGAGAGGAGTACGATGGGCTTTCTGCGGATTGTGCTCGCTTATTGCAGGAATTGCCCTGCTTGCTTTTGTAGAATCCGTTTTTATGTTTTCTGCGACACAGAAAGAACCAAAGGAGAATGCTGTTGTAATAGTGCTTGGCTGCAGGGTTTATGGGGAACGTGCCAGCCTGTCGTTAGAAGAGAGACTGAAAGCGGCACTTGCTTATTTAAGAGAACATGAGGAAGCTGTTTGTATTGTATCCGGAGGACAAGGGGCCGGTGAGGACATTTCAGAGGCAGAGTGCATGTACCGTTATCTCTTAGAGCATGGAATTGACGCATCACGTATCTATAAAGAAGGGCGTTCTACAAGCACAAGGGAAAATCTGCTTTATTCCAAACAAATCATAGAAGAAAACGGATGGGAACCCAATATTGCAATTGTGACAAACGAGTATCACATGTACCGCGCCGGAAGGGTTGCCAGAGCACTCGGAATGGACTATGGTGCGGTCTGCGGCAGGAGCGCATGGTGGATGTTCCCGACGCATTATGTGAGAGAACTGTACGCGATTCTGTATGAATGGATTGGGTTATAGTGTACCGGCAGGGCGGTTGCGGAACTTAAAAAACAGCGTCAGTCCGGACAGTGCCCAGCTGGATTTCTGACCGCAAAGACGGACAGAAAATTGGATTGGGTTATAGTGTACCGGCAGGGCGGTTGCGGAACTTAAAAAACAGCAATAGCCCGAATGGCACACAGCTTAAATTTCTGATGCAGAAGGCAGCTGAAATTTAAGCTAGGATGCTTGTGTGCCAGCAGGGCGATTGCGGAACTCTTAATAGGAGGTTTAGCATGGAGAAGGTAACATTGAGGATAGATGCGTCAAAACGCTCTTATCCGCTTGGGGATTTATATGGTATATTTTTTGAAGACATTAATCATGCGGCAGACGGCGGGCTGTATGCGGAGCTGGTGCAGAACCGTGCCTTTGAATTTTTGCCGGTGGACAACAGGGAGTACCATGCCCTGACTGCCTATTACGCAGTTGGAAAAAATACTAGGATAACAATAGAAGAGTCGGAGCCCCTTTCTCAGAAAAATCCGCATTATGCAGTTGTGGAAGTAGAAGAGGGAATTGGTGGTATCGGAAATGAAGGATTTCATGGGATTCCGCTAAAGGCAGGAGAGGACTATACGTTTTCTGTCTATGCAAAATGCAGAAAGCAGCCAAAGCTCACTGTGACGGTGCGTCTTGCAGATAAGGACGGTAATTTGCTTGCACAGGGACGGCTTTCAGTAGGAACGGCATGGCATCAGCACCGGCTAATGCTTCATTCGGCAAAAGATTGTGTGGATGCAGTGTTGGAGCTTGTGGCAGAAGGAAACTGTACTTTTTGCATTGATATGCTTTCTCTGTTTCCAAGTGCAACCTACAAACATCGGATGAATGGGATGAGGAATGATATTGCAGAGGCAATTGCAGAGCTGAAACCAAAATTTATGCGTTTTCCGGGCGGCTGCCTTGTGCATGACGGTTCTTTGAACCGCGGGGACAGGGATGCTCTTTACTTTTGGAAGAATACGGTCGGGCCGCTTTGGGAGCGTGCGGCAAGAAGGAATAACTGGGGCTATAACCAGACACTTGGACTCGGCTATTATGAATATTTCCTGTTTTGTGAAGACATTGGTGCGGAGCCGCTCCCGGTGCTTCCGGCGGCATATAACCCGCATCGTCATGAGGCGGCGCCTTTGGAAGAGTTGGATGCATGGATTCAGGATGCCCTTGATCTGATTGAATTTGCAAACGGCAATGATATGACCGGATGGGGCAGGGTGCGTGCAGAACTTGGGCATCCAAAGTCATTCCGTCTGAAATATCTTGCGATAGGCAATGAGGAGCTGTTTGCGCCGTTTATAGAACGTTTTCCATATTTCAGGAACGCCATTAAGGAGAAATATCCGGATATTCAGGTGATTTCTTCGGTTGGGCCGTTTGCGGACGGAGAAGATTTTGACTGGATGTGGGAAGAGGCAGAGAAGGCACAGGCAGATTTGGTGGATGAACATTACTATATGGCTCCGGAGTGGATGCTAAAACATTCTCATCGTTATGATGCCTATAAACGAAGCGGGCCAAAGGTGTTCCTTGGAGAATATGCGTCGCTTGGGAACAGGTTCAAGAATGCGCTTGCTGAAGCAGCATATATGACCGGTTTTGAGCAGAATGCAGACAAAGTATCCTTGGCTTGCTATGCTCCGCTGCTCTGCCATAAAGATTATGTAAACTGGAGGCCGGATTTAATCTGGTTTGACCAGACAAGGGTCGTTAAGACAGCTAATTATTATGTGCAGAAGCTGTTTATGAATTATCAGGGAGCATATCATCTTTCTTCTGTCCTGGAAGGAGGAAGCTTTGAAAAACAGCCGCTTCCTGATATTTCCGGGCAGTTTCACTTTGAAAGTGAGAATGAAGAGGTAATATTCCATCATATTTGTGTCAATGGAATGGAAGTCGGAACAGATGTTATTTTTCGGAAGGGAAAGCAGCCAATGCTGTTCTTACAGCCGGAAGAGGGGCATCTGACGCTTGATTTTGAGTTTACAAAGACAGCAGGGAAAAGGCAGCTGATGGTTGTTTTTGGAAAAAATGAATCGGGTTATTATAAATGGGAAATCGGCGGCTGGGCAAACGATATGTCCTGTATTGGCAAAAGTTACGAAGGAAGCTATGGTTTATTGACCGTTGGAAAGTCTATTACATTGGAGGAGAACAGACGCTACCACGCAAGCCTTGTATTGGATGGGCGCACGATTTTAGCAAAGGTAGACGGTGAAATTTATCATTCCTATACAGAGCCGGAAACAGTGATAGAGCCGCTTTACCACTGTGCCTCTATAGAAGAAAACGGAAAGATTTACATCAAGGCAGTCAATGTAAAAGCAGAATCTGTCAGTACAGAATTTTCTGTAGAAGGAGCAAAAAATACGTTCCGCCAGGTAGTATGGCATCTGCTTGCAAGCGATGATTTGAAGGCAGAAAACACATTTGAAGAACCGGACCGTATATTGCCTGCACAGAAAACTTTCTGCATAGAAGGCAATGCATGGGTCACAGAGCTTCCGCCGCAGTCAGTTTCGGTGTTTGAACTGATAGAATAATTTTGGCATTTTGTTTGAAAAAATCAGATAAGTGTGCTAAAATCAGTAATCATCCAAACAACATACAGAAAAAGAGGGAAAATAAACAATGATGGACATGGAGTACATAAGGCAGAGGAAAATCAGGCATATGAGGCAGTACCGCATTAAGGTCATTTCCACAATGGTTCTTGGGGCTGTTTTGCTGATACTCTGCATCGCAGGAATGATCAAGCTGGTTTCTGATTCTCGTGCTGAAGATGAAAATCCGCCTCAGAACGAACAAGAAAAGAACAATGGGGTAGGAAAAAATATCACTCCGATAACAGAACCGACAAAAACTCCACCATCTACCCCAGCGGCTTCGCCTGCTCCAACGAGCGTGCCGGTTCCAAAGATAGCAATTGATGCAGGGCATGGCGGACATGATCTTGGCAGTACTCGTGACGGCAAATATGAGAAAGACATCAATCTGGCGATTGCGATTGAAGTAGAGAGGATTCTTTCGGAACTGGGTTATGAGACTTTTATGATTCGAGGGGACGATACTTTTTATGAATTGGAGGATCGTCCGAAGCTTGCTGTGGAAAACGGTGCAGATCTGTTTGTCAGTGTGCATCAGAACGCGTTGGATAATGATACGACGACCGGCGGAACCGAAGTCTGGTATAATGAGAACAATAATGATGAAAACGCATCACTTGCTAACACTATCGTAAATGCAGTAACAAAGCGCACTGGCGCCAAAAACAGAGGTGTAAAGGTTGGAAACAGTCTGGTTGTGCTGAAAACGCTGGAAATACCGGCATGTCTTATAGAATGCGGCTTTATCAGCTCCGTGGACGAACGAGCCAACTTAACAGAC
>CAJTZB010000022.1:0-3707 GCA_910583815.1 uncultured Lachnospiraceae bacterium | reverse complement strand
CTTGCCCAAGGCATTGTAGACGGCATCCAAAGCTACCTCCCGCTGCCTAATGCAGAACAGTAAGGCTGTTGCGGAACTCCAAAACAAAGAATAGGGTATAAATATGCAGAACATCCGTGCAAAGTATGAACATACAATTTGTGCATCCTGCTTTGGATATATTACGCAGGCTATTGTGAATAATTTTGTGCCGTTACTGTTTTTGACGTTTCAGTCCCAGTACGGAATTTCGTTAGATAAAATAGGGCTTCTTGTAACGGTCAATTTTGGAATCCAGCTTTTAGTGGATTTTTGTGCAGCGGAATTTGTAGACCGCATTGGTTACCGTGTTTCAATTGTGGCGGCGCATATACTGTCGGCACTTGGACTTGCCGGGCTTGCAGTGCTTCCGGGACTGCTGCCGGACGCATATATTGGCATTATTTTATGTGTAGTCTGTTATGCAATCGGTGGCGGTATTATTGAAGTGCTTGTCAGCCCAATTGTGGAAGCTTGTCCAACGAAAAGAAAAGAGGCAGTCATGAGCCTTCTGCATTCGTTTTATTGCTGGGGGCATGTAGTTGTCGTTTTGCTTAGTACATTGTTCTTTTTAGGGATAGGAATTGAAAACTGGAAATGGCTCGCGGTTTTATGGGCGTTGCTTCCGCTTGCGAATGCAGTGTATTTCTTGTTTGTCCCGATTGCAATGCCGGTCAAAGAAGGAAAAGGCATGTCCATGCTGGAGTTGTTCCGGAATAAGCTGTTTTGGATATTCTGCATTCTTATGCTCTGTGCAGGCGCTGCCGAGCAAGGCATGAGCCAGTGGGCCTCTGCATTTGCAGAAGCTGGGCTTGGGGTTTCTAAAACAATCGGAGATTTGGCGGGTCCGTGTGCGTTTGCGGTTTGCATGGGAACTTCCAGGGTGCTATATTCCAGATTCAGTGACCGTATCAGTTTGCGTGTGGGGATGTCAGGAAGCGCAGTGCTTTGCATAATAAGCTATCTGCTTGCATCGCTTGCGCCAACTCCCTTGCTTGGCCTGATTGGGTGTGCGCTCTGCGGTTTTTCTGTCGGGATTCTCTGGCCAGGAACATTCAGCTTGGCGTCTTCTGCGCTGCCTGTCGGCGGAACTGCAATGTTTGCTTTTCTTGCCCTTGCAGGTGATATGGGATGTTCCGTGGGGCCGACGCTTGTCGGAATGGTATCAGAGGTACTTGGTTCTGATTTAAAGAGAGGAATTCTGTCTGCCGTTATTTTTCCTGCCATCTTGTTGACTATTGTTTTGCTTGTTAAGTTTGGAGCAGAACGAAGCAGAGATGTAAAAGATGTATGAAATATGAAAGGCAGTGTCGATGTACAGAAGGCAATGCCAGAGTGTATTATTTTTCATGTCCTGAAAGACAGAGTAATTATAAAAGGGGCTGCCAAGAAATTTATTTTCTTGGCAGCCCCCTTTTTTTCTTGTCAGGAAAGTGTGCCGTCAGGCGCGTGCCTTCCCAAATCCGCCTTGCGGATTTGTAATCCATAACAATAGAATCTTCGCAAAGCGTAGGTTTTATTGTTTCTGCTTGCGGCAATTTTTTATCTTGTGGTATTTCGGTATGCTTTTAATATGCTCTCTTTTGCCCGGTTTGCGTCCTCTTTTGTAAGTGCGGGCGTATTTTCCAGCGGATATGGAATCCCAAGATTTTTGTATTTAGAGATACCCATATTGTGGTACGGCAGCACTTCCAGACCCACAATATTTGAAAACCGGCGCATCAGGTGTCCGAGCCCTTTTAACTGTTCGGGCGTATCCGTAATTTCTGGAACAAGGACATGGCGCACTACCATCGGGACATGTTTTGCAGCAAGAAGTGCCGCAAAGCCAAGCGGCGCATCAGGTGTCTGCCCGGTCAGTTTTTTATGCTCTGTAGGGTCGCTGTGCTTAAAATCAAGCAGAACAAGGTCGGTGTAGGAGAGCAGTGTTTCATAGTCAGTTCGGCGTGATGGCCGGTATACTGCGGCGGAAGTATCAAGGCAGGTGGAAATATTTCTTTCCTTTGCCTGCCGGAAGAGTTCCGTCAGAAATGCAAGCTGCAGAAGCGGTTCTCCGCCGCTTGCTGTCAGTCCTCCGTTCTGATAATACGCCCGGTTTCTTTCATAGCCGGAAAGCAGTTCCGGGACTGTCATTTCGGTTCCGCCCTGCGCAGACCATGTATCCGGATTGTGGCAGAACAGGCAGCGGTAAGGGCAACCCTGAAAAAAGACAACATAGCGTATGCCGGGACCGTCTACTGTTCCAAAACTTTCGATCGAATGGATTCTGCCAACGACAGAAGGCTGCTTTATCGCTTGGTCTGACCTTTTTTCAAGGCTACATTCCTTCATGGAAGGTTCTTGAGATAACTTCATCCTGCTGCTCCTTTGTCAGCTTGTGGAAATTTACGGCATAGCCGGAAACACGGACTGTCAGCTGAGGATATTTTTCCGGATGTTTTTGCGCATCCAAAAGAGTGTCTTTACTGAATACATTGACATTCAGATGATGTCCGCCTTTTTCTGCATAGGCATCCAGCATGCCAACAAGATTGTTGATTTGAGCTTCACTGATATTCATAAGAGTCCTCCTATTACGAGTTCTGCAGCAGTCCTTCCAGTACATGGATTCCTAGATGAAGTTTCAAGCCGCTTCCGCTTTTGAAACTTCATCTGTGCACTGTACGGACTGCTGCTGATTATGAGTTCCGCAGTAGTCCTTCCAATACACGGATTTCTAGATGGAGTTTCAAATTGCTTTTGCTTTTGAAACTCCATCTGTGCACTGTGCGGACTGCTGCTGATTTTATACGGTCAGGTTTGTTTCGCAGCAGGCGCAGTTTGGTTCATTGCTGAATTCTATTTCGCCGGAGAAGAACACAGGGTCTTCTTTGCCGAGTGCGCCCGGAATAATGGAAAATGTGTTGGATATACCATCCTGCGCGTCTCGGAACGGAAGCTTTGAGACAGAGGCAAGGGAAGCAATGGCACCGTGGGTATCGCGGTTGTGCATTGGATTTGCACCGGGAGCGAAAGCTTCTCCTGCTTTTCTTCCATCGGGTGTAGCGCCAGTATTTTTTCCATATACGACATTGGAGGTAATCGTAAGGATGGAGGTTGTCGGGATACTGTTGCGGTACGTGTGGTTTCCCTTGATATACGACATAAAACGGTGTACGAGGTCGTAAGCGATGTCATCGGCCCGGTCGTCGTCGTTGCCGAATTTTGGAAATTCGCCTTCGATTTCATAATCCGTAACAATGCCGTTTTCATCACGAACCGTTTTGACTTTGGCATATTTGATTGCAGAAAGAGAATCCACAACGACGGAAAGCCCGGCGATGCCGGTTGCAAACCAGCGTGTCACCTCTTTGTCATGCAGCGCCATCTGCAGCCTCTCATAGCTGTATTTGTCGTGCATATAGTGAATGATGTTCAGTGTATTGACATAAACGCCAGCAAGCCATTTCAGCATATCGTCATACTTTTCTATGACCTCATCATAGTTAAGGTATTCCGAAGTGATAGGGCGGTATTTTGGACCAACCTGCTTTTTGGACAGTTCGTCCACTCCGCCGTTAATCGCATAGAGCAGGCATTTTGCAAGGTTTGCACGAGCGCCAAAAAACTGCATTTCCTGACCAAGACGCATTGGGGAAACGCAGCAGGCAATCGCGTAGTCATCACCAAGGTTGACACGCATCAGGTCG
>CAJTZB010000021.1 GCA_910583815.1 uncultured Lachnospiraceae bacterium | reverse complement strand
GCTTCAAGAAATGGTTTTGGAACAGAAAGATGCAGAATGTTTTGACGAAGAAAGCATCAATGAAATCTTCAGAACAATGCATACAATCAAAGGTTCTTCTGGCATCATGATGTTTGACAATATCACAGCCATTTCTCATAAGCTGGAGGACGTTTTCTACTATCTGAGAGAGTCGCATCCTGCAAATGTCAATCACTTAGAGCTTGTAGAACATGTCCTGCAGGTTGCGGATTTTATTACAGGTGAAATGGAGAAAATCCAGGACGGCAATACAGCAGATGGAGACCCTGCCGATATGATTGCCGAGCTGGACAAATTTTTGGAGAAGATTAAGCACGGCACAATAGAAGAAGGCAAGGAACTGCCAAAAGAAAACGTAAGTGTAGAACCGAAGCATTTTTATATTGCGCCTGTAGCAAGCAGCGCCAGTCATTTTTATAAAATATACATAAACTTTTTCCCAAATACGGAAATGGTCAATGTCCATGCGTATAAAACAGTTTATGCGTTAAAAGAGCTCGCAGAGGATCTGCTGTATGAGCCAGAAGATCTTATTTCTGACGAAAGCAGCAGCGAATCCATCTTAAAAGATGGTTTCCGAGTGCTGCTCCAAGCGCAGTGTACGGAAGAAGACATACGAAAGCTGGTCAAAGTCGGCTACGATGTCGAGAGTGTGGATATCTATGAGTGCAGCCCACAGGAATTCCTTCAGGGATTTGGCTCAGAAAATGTGCATCTGCAGATTGATCTGGAGTCTACCCCGGAAGAAATTGAAGCAAAATCTCAGGAGGCTCAGGAGGAGGCTGAAAAGAAGAAGCCAGAAAAGCCGAAGATGGCGCCAGGTGACTTCGTCATTCAGTCCAAAGACCCTGGAAAACTGAAAAAGCTGGCAAAGGATAAGCCAAAAGGCGAAAAGACAGCCTTTATCAGCGTAGATGTTAAGAAAATGGATCAGCTTATGGACCTGATTGGAGAGTTGGTTATTTCTGAGTCAGTTGTGCTGCAGAATCCTGATTTGAAAGTGCCGGGCCTGAACTTGGCAAATTTCAATAAAGCGGCGGCGCAGATGGCAAAGATTTCAACCGATTTACAAAATGTCATTATGTCCATGAGGATGATGCCTCTTACAAATCTATTCCAGAAGATGAACCGTATCGTCTTTGATGTTTCCAGAAAATTAGGGAAGCAGATTGATTTCGAGATGGTCGGGGAACACACGGAAGTTGATAAAAATATCATTGAAAATATTTCTGATCCGTTGATGCACTTGGTAAGGAATGCGGTAGATCACGGAATTGAAACAAATGAGGAACGAAAAGACAGCGGCAAGTCAGAACACGGAAAGATCACATTGTCTGCTAAGACAGAAGCCGGCAAGGTATGGATCAGTGTAGAAGACGACGGAAAAGGCCTGGACAGAGAAAAAATTCTTGCAAAGGCAAGGAAGCAGGGGCTTTTGGATCCTGCAAAACCGGATTCTGCTTTTGAGGACAAAGAGGTGTACCAGCTGATTACGCTTCCTGGCTTCTCTACAAACGAGCAGGTAACGGAATACTCCGGCAGAGGCGTAGGAATGGATGTCGTTATACAGAATATCCAGTCCATAGGAGGAACCCTCGAAATCGAAAGCACACCGGGCTTTGGAAGCTGCATGACTTTAAAGATTCCTCTGACGTTGGCAATTATTGACGGAATCGTAATGGAAACAGGAACTTCTTCGTTTGTAGTAGAGACCGGGGTCATCAAGCAGTTTGTCAATGTAAAGGAAAAAATGATGATTCATGAGCCTACGGGCGAAGAATATGTTATGATTCAGGATGAGTGCTATCCGGTGCTTCGGCTTGGTGAGTGGTATGGCCTTAAGGATTACCGCAAGCAGGTAGAAGAAGGAATGATGTTAATCTTTGAAGTGGATGGAAAGACCATCTGCCTGTTCGTGGACAGGCTGATTGGAAAGCAGGAAATTGTTGTGAAGCCGATTCCTTCCTACATCAAAAAGGTAAAAGGCATTTCCGGATGTACCCAGCTTGGAGATGGCAGCATTGCCTTGATACTGGATCCGGCAGGATTAATAGAATAGCAGGCAGAAAGGAATGGTGTCAATATGGATGAAATAAAAGAGCTTGCCAATGAGCATGATGCACAGAAGGGCAAGTATATGACTTTTAAGTCCGGAAATGAATGCTTTGGCCTGAAAATTCAGTATGTGGTTGAAATCATCGGGTTTCAGGCAATCACATTTATACCGGAAACAGAAGATTACATCAAAGGCCTGATTAACCTTCGTGGCAAGATTCTTCCTGTAATTGATGTAAGGCTTCGGTTTCAGCAGGAGCCGTTTGAATACAATGACAGGACCTGCATCATTGTCGTCAATGTAAAAGAGACAATGGTCGGGCTGATTGTGGAGGAAATTGCAGGGGTTGTGGAAATTCAGGATGAAAATATCCTGCCGCCGCCATCCATTGGCCGTGTAGACAGAGTACAGAATAAATATGTCTATGGAATCGGCAGAATTGGGGATTCCGTGAAGCTGCTGCTTGACCCTGACAAGCTTCTGAACGATGAAGATGCATCGTCTTCGGAACAGGTAAATGATGTGAATGAAGAAGAAAGAGAGGCATAGAAAATGTTAAAAAACATGAAAGTAAGAACGAAATTAATATTAGGTTTTGCTATTCCGATTTTGCTTACTATTGCCAATGTAGTAGTAAGCGTATGTGTCACAAATTATGCCGTTGATACCATAAGCAAGATGAATGAGCAGGGTGCACAGGAGATAGCATCAGGCTTGGATCAGTCAGTTGCTGCGATAAGTGCCCTAAATGAAGAAGGTGCGCAGGGCGTTAATGAGAAATTGGCACAGATGTCTAATATGGACGCTGCGGAACGTGCTGCACTGATGGAATTTGTCAATACAGGCAAAGATAACAGAATCAAGACTTTAGAGGAACATGGTGAAGAGTTAAAGAAATTTCTTGAGACCGGGAAAAACAGCAGAATAGAGACACTGAGGAATACCATGAATATGTCGAATATAGTCAGTGTGGTATTTTTGGTGGTTTCTGTTATCATTACGCTTATTATCAGCACGGCTTTAATTAGGGTAATTGCAGAATCTGTAAGACAGTTGTCGGATGCAGCCAAGGAAATTGCTTTTGGACGTGTCAATGGACTTACGATGAATAAGCGTGGCAACGATGAGTTTGGTGAATTGGTAGATGAATATACCAAAGTAATTGATAACATCAAGTATCAGGCAAATATAACAGAAGAAGTATCTCGTGGTAACTTGACAATTTCTGTAAACCCTGCGTCTGCAGAAGACGTACTCGGCAATTCATTAAAGAAGCTGGTAGAGGATAACCTCCATACATTAAGCGATATTTCTGAGGCAGGTGCGCAGGTTGCCATCAGTTCTTCTCAGGTAGCAGATGCAAGCCAGTCCCTGGCACAGGGTTCGACCGAGCAGGCAAGCGCAATTCAGCAGATTACAGCTTCCATTGATGAAATCGCAGAAAAGACAAGACAGAATGCAGAACAGGCGAATGCAGCAACTAAGTTAGTAAGTCAGGCAATCTCTGATGTAAAGCAGGGCAATGTACAGATGAAAGACATGGTTGAGGCAATGAAGGCAATCAACAAGTCTTCTGAAAGCATTTCCAAAATTATTAAAGTTATTGACGACATTGCATTCCAGACCAATATCCTTGCGCTGAATGCATCGGTTGAGGCTGCAAGAGCAGGCGAAGCAGGTAAGGGATTTGCTGTAGTAGCAGAAGAAGTAAGAAGCCTTGCTGCAAAGAGTGCAGCAGCAGCAGCAGAGACTGCAGAACTGATTGAAGATTCTATTTCGAAGGTAGAGACCGGTTCCAAGCTTGCTGATGATACAGCAAAGGCATTGGGCGTTATCAGCAATGTAGTAGAGCAGAGTGAAGTGATTATCGGCGGCATTGCAGAAACTTCCAACTATCAGGCAACTGCTGTTTCACAGATTGAACAGGCAATCTCTCAGGTTTCTCAGGTAGTGCAGACAAACTCCGCTACAAGCGAACAGTGTGCGGCAGCAAGTGAAGAGCTCTCCAATCAGGCAGCGCATATGCGTGAGATGCTTTCTGTTTATAAGCTGGATACAAAGCCAAGCAATGCTCCTTATAGGGGCGGCGCTATGTCCTCTAAAGCAAATGCAAATGAGCAGATCATTTCCCTTGGCGGTGGCTTTGATAAGTACTAAAATCAGGTTGAATTAACATTACAAAGATTTCAGGAAGTACACTCCAAGTAATTTTGGGGTGTACTTCCGTCTATAAAGGAGAGTGTTTTATGAGACGGAAAAATTTTTGCCGCCTGATTAGCCTGTTGCTGTGTCTGTTATTGCTTGTAGGCTGTACAAAGCCAGAAAATAAACCAGACCCGGCGAAAAGGGATCCAAAACCGACAGATAAGACGGAAACGCTCAGTGTATCCGAACAGTTTGATGCGTTTACTGATGAATTGTTTAAAAGCGAAATAGTACTGAACACGATTAATCTGCATTATACACTGGCTCACCCGGAAAACTATGGAATCAAGGAATATGAGCCGACGCTTGGCACATTCCAATATGAAGAGATGCAGGAAACATACTCTGCACTTGAGGAGTTAAAGACAGAACTGCTTTCTTATGATACAAAGCAGCTGACCAAGGAACAAAATCTGACTTATGATATTATCATGGATTATGTGGAGGCGGAGCTTTCTACCAGCGACCTGCTTCTGTATACGGAAATTTTGGGACCAACAACCGGTTATCAGGCACAGCTTCCTGTATTGCTTGCAGAATATGGTTTTCGCACAAAGCAGGACATTGAAGATTACTTGACACTTGTATCACAGGTAGACGAGTTATTTGCAGATATTGCGGCATTTGAGGAAAAGAAAGCAGAAGCAGGGCTGTTTATGTCCGACTATGCAGCAGATGCCATTATTGACCAGTGCAAAGAATTTATTGCTTCTCCGGAAGATAACTATATGATTGAAATATTCAATGACGAGATGGCAGCATTTGAAGGCCTGACGGAGAAGGAGCGCAATGACTATATTGAGCGCAACCGTACTTTGATTACAACAGAAGTTGTAAAAGGTTACCAGACATTAATTGACGGACTGACCGCATGCAAAGGAAAAGGCACGAATGAACTGGGGCTTTGCTATTATGAAAATGGTAAGAGATACTATGAATATCTGGTGCGTACTGCAACAGGTTCAGACAGGACGGTACCGGAGCTTCAGAAAATGACAGAAAATTTTATTCTGAAAGCATTGAATAATATGTATGTCATTATGACAGTGCATCCAGAAGCGTACGAAGCCATGATGGACTACAGCTATTGCGAGACGGAACCAGAAGTAATCTTAGAGGACCTGCTTGCAAAAATCTCGAATGATTTTCCGAAGGCACCGGATGCAAACTATAAAGTAAAAGTTGTACATCCTTCAATGCAGGAGCATATGAGCCCGGCATTTTATCTGACACCGCCGATTGATGATATTCAAAATAATGTAATCTATATCAATCCGAAGTATGTGGATGAAGAAATTTATACGACAATTGCCCATGAGGGTTATCCGGGCCATCTGTATCAGACTGTTTACACGAGTTCAAAAAATCTGCCGTTGGTACGCAGTTTGTTTGGCTATTCCGGTTATACGGAAGGCTGGGCGACCTACGTGGAGTATGAGTATTCTTACGGCTATGCACTGGATGGGGCTGACATCAATCTGGCAAACCTGCTGAAGCTCAATATGGCTGCAATAATGGGGCTTTATGCACAGATTGATATGGGCGTCCATTATGATGGCTGGGATCTTGCAAAGGTAGAACAATATCTGGAAGATTTTGGAGTAGGCGATAAAGAAGCAGCGCGTGAAATTTTTGAAACAATGGTAGAAGAGCCGTCCAACTACCTGAGCTATTTTATTGGTTATCTGGAGTTCTTAAACTTAAGAGAAATTGCACAAAAGGAGCTGGGAGACAAGTTCAGCGCGAAAGAGTTCCATGACTTTTTGCTTACGACAGGACCAGCACCATTCTATATTATTGAAAAGTATATGAATGACTGGATGCAGGAGCAAAAGACTACGAAATAAGTGAAGTTTTCTATAAGATAAAAAGCAGGGGAGCTGTCTTAAAGGCGGCTCCCCTATGAATTTACTTTATAGGATTAGGGTGTCAAAAGGGTGCTTTGCGACGCAGCAGATTTAATTTTTCTGCAGCTTTGGGCGGCATTTGTTTCTCATTGTTTTTATCCCTTTTCAGATTGGTGTTGCCAAAAGCCGCTTCGCCAGACCGCGCGTCAAAATATCCAAAGTGAGCAATCCCCTGTTGATGGATAACTGTCAGATAAACTGTAAGTTGTTACTCCCTGCCATTGAGATAATTCTGAAGCCGTTCCAGCAGCATATTTTTCATCATGTCCGAATTGCATTTCTCGATCAGGCTTTGGAAGTCCTCTATTGCTTCAGGGGCAAATACACTCTCAATACAATGCAAAACTGTCCATTCAATTCCGGCCATATGGTCTGTGGGACAACATTTTATCAGGATTTCTGCCTCTTCCTATGTAACTGGCCGAGTGATTGAATCTGCCGCATCTTGATATTCGTCCCACAAATCGCAGAGTTCATCTGAGGGAAAAGATTCATCTTCCAGACATCCACCATCTTCAAAGCCCTCTGGCGGCGCTCCTATTTTTTGTATCTTCAATATAGCTTCCTGCATCTTATTGCCCTCCTTAAATTTCTATTTGTCGAATTGATTATAGCGTATAGTTTCTGTTATATCAATGTGCTTTTGTAGAAACTGCCGAAGTTATATCCCAGCAACACTTTCCTTAAAAGGGACTTGTTTTAAACATCGCAAGAAATGTCGGATGATAGGCTGCCCCTGTCTTTTTGATATATCCATACTCTTCAAGACGGCTTAAAACAGCAGTATTTACAGTACTGCCTCCGTTTTTTGCGATGGCTGCAAGCGCCTGCGCATAAGCATAGGGCATTGACGGCAGTGTTTTATGTTCAATGCCGCCATACTGGAATTTGAACTGCCGGAAGTCGATTTCAGGAAGATTCCTTTCTTCGGGAGAGACAACACATCCATGAAGCCCTACAAATGCAGGATGCTCTTCTTTGAAAATTTCCATACCAAGGACATCCCGTTCTCCGCCGTTTGGACGGAATGTCCCCATTTGCAGAATACCGGTTACGTGCAATCTGCCAGACCCATGCGGAAAAGTTTGCAGTAAATTCCGAAATCAAGTGTTCACATGGCATGATGATCACTCCTTCTACATATATAGTGTGGCGTTTTCGCATTTGCTGACAAGATTTTTTGGAATTTTAAATAAATCTGAAAAATTTATATGGTAATCTGCCCCATGCCAAGATAGGAGCTCATAGCATAGACTGTTACCGGCGCATCATTTCTTTTGCGGAGATAGATCATCAGCCTGCCGTCCAGCGTATTGCGGCGGAACTCACGATAGTCGTTTGTGTCGGAAATGTCGCCATTGTCCATGCCAAGGTATTCATAGTCGCCCTCTATGTGGAGATGGATGCGTGTCTGGTCGTTTACAACGCGGTGTCCTGCGGTATCTACAACATCCAGTTCAATCTGTATGATGTCGTCTTCCTCATATCCGACATTCTTTAGTTCAATTTTTGCTGCGGCTTTAGCAGTATGCAATGTGTAACGCACATCGCCTGCTATGGCGGTCAGCGTCCCTTCCTCAAATGGAATATTCCAGCTGTAAAAACCGAGGTCTGCACTGTCAAGGCGGCATTCTTCAGAGACTCTTTTTTCATTTACATAAAGTTCCGGCTGTCCGGCGTTTGTATAGCAGCGGACTTCGACTTCTTCGCCAGGCAGATAGTTCCAGGATTCTGTGACGTGCTTCCACTCACGGTTTTCATGAGGGTGATTTCTTCCGGTGCAAAGATAAATCATCGGTTCTTCTTTCCACCAGCTCTGACGAAGGTAATAACGTGGCTTTTCAAAACCTGCTGTAGTGAGCAATCCGGCTCCGGAAGAATGGTATGGCCAGCCGCCGCATTCGCCAAGGAAGTCAATTCCGGTCCAAAGGAATTGTCCGGAAATATACTCATTTTCCGTAACTGCTTTCCATGCAGAGTAGCTGTGGCTGTTTTCACTCCCAAGAAACGGTTTTTCTGGGAATCTTACGTGGTCCTGTGCATAGAACTGTTCTTTATAGTTGTAACCGACTACATCCAGTGAATCAATATATCCGAGTGTGGTTGATAATTCCGGAAATGCAACTGCAGCGGTTACAGGCCTGATCGAGTCGCTTTGCTTTACGATTTCCGTCAGTTTCTTCGCAACGACAGACAGGCGCTCCATATTTGGCCTGCCGCTGTGATATTTCCGTTCTTCTGCCGGTTTGTTTGCGTCGTTATTGCCGGTCATTTCGGCAAAGCTCTGATGGTTGTATGGATCATTTGGATAGTCAATTTCATTGCCGATAGACCACAGTACAACAGACGGATGGTTCCGGTCGCGGCGGACTAGGGAAGTAAGGTCGCGTTCATGCCATTCTGGGAATTCCTCAGCATAGCCTTGGTGCTTTGGAGGATATACATTGTGTCCTCGGAACCATTTGTTTTTGCAGCCTTCCCATTCATCAAATGCTTCATCCATCACAAGGAAGCCCATTTCATCACATAACTCATAAAGCTCTGGCATATGTGGGTTGTGGCTCATACGGATAGCATTGCAGCCCATCTGTTTTAATTTTGTCAGGCGGCGTTTCCATATTTCTTTTACCATAGCTGCGCCAAGCGCGCCGCCGTCATGATGCATGCAGACTCCTTTGAAGGTTGTTTGGCTGCCGTTCAGGAAAAAACCGTGGTCAGCATCAAAGGAAAACGTACGGATGCCGACCTTTTCTTTGCTGATAACAGTGCTGTTTCCGCATAAATCGGTTGCGACAATCCGTAAGGTATAGAGGGACGGCGAGTCTGGTGACCAAAGTGCAGGATGGCTGATGCTGCCGGACAAACGAACAATGGTCATTGCATCCCGAACGAGAATGGCGTTTGTATGTACATCAGAAACAGGCATTCCATCCGGATGAAACAGGATGGCTTGGATGGTTATTTCGGCGTGCGGTGCTGCGGTTTTTGCAAGCTGCAGCTCACATTCGCAGGTGAATACTGCAGAATTCTCATCTGCACTATCTGTATGGAAAAATATTCCGTATTCGGCAGGATAGCAGAAATCATATTGCTCCAAAGTAACTTTACGCGTAATGCCGGAGCCGGTAAACCAACGAGAGTCGGCAGTGTCTTCATGGGTTACTTTGACTGAAATGATATTATCCCTGCCGTCAAAATAAAGGTAATCTGAAATATCATAGCGGAAAGAGATATATCCGTTTGGGCGTCTGCCAAGGTAATAGCCGTTCACCCAGATCTGGCTATTTTTGTATACTCCGTCAAAACACAGGAAGTGCGGATGCCCCGCGTCTGATTCACAGAGTGCAAATGCCTTGCGGTACCATGCAGTGCCGCCAATCACATAACCGGTGCCGCTGGAATAGTCACGGCTTTTTGGATAGCAGACAGACCAGTCGTGCGGAATCGTGACAGTCTGCCAATCTTCGTCATGATGTGCGGTCTCATAAGCGTTCTCGACATCGCCAAGATGGAATTTCCAATTTTTGTTCAGTGAAGTCTTTTTCATAGAAACCTCCTATTAATAGTTCCGCATCAGCACTTCCGGTCCACAATATCCCGGCACGTTTTTGTTCGCTATTGCGTCCTAAAGCCGTGCCGTGAACCGTCCGTGCCAATGCTGTTTTAATGCTGTCCGATAGTTCCGCATCAGCACTTCCGGTCCACAATATTCTGGCATGCTTTTGTCCGCTGCCGCGCCCCAAAATCATGCCGTGAACCGTCCGTGCCAATGCTGTTTTGATGCTGCCCGATAGTTCCATGATTTCCGTCTATTATATTCTGTTCTCTGGGTTTAGTCAATCATCTGTGCGTTTTTTCCCTGCGTTTTCTGCGTATTTATTATCTTGTTTCATTAATTTTTATATTGAAATCCAACTGCCGGATGGATTACAATATACTTAAATTGATATAGGTAATTGCGAGGCTCATCATTTTCTAACGAAGCGTTGATTTAATCAGTGTTTCCTTAAAAAATAAGATTGAATTCAGGTAAATTGCGCTGCTGTGATTCTGGTCCTGCAGGTGACAATAGGCAGATTCATCGGGTGCGGAACAAAATCAAAAAATCAACGTGTCGCTGCAAGACCAGAACATCAGCACGCAATGTTTGAAATTTACGTAAAATTTACAAAATAATTGAGTTTTGCAATTGCCTATTAAATTAATGGCAAGAAGGGAGCGAATAGTACAATGGTAAAAAAGACCGCAACTTCTCTTACAGTGAACCTTGGTGCAGAGACACTACGTATCGAGGCGTGGGGGCATGGCATCCGTGTGCGTGCCGTTCCGATGGGAGCGATTCCTGAGACAGACTGGGCGCTTGACCAAAAGACAGAGTCGGAAAATGTTACTGTCACGGACAATTCCGTAGAGACAGCGGGACTCCGGTGTGAGCTTTGGGATGGCAGACTGCATTTTTTTACAGGGGATAAGCTTCTTTTTGAAGAACAGTCCTATCCTTGGTCATTGCATAACCGTGCGCGTGTCTATAAAACGCATACAGGCAGTGACAGTTTTGAGGCACATATTAAATTTGAAGCATATGACGAAGAAGTGCTGCATGGTATGGGTCAGTACCGGAATGCACGCTATAATCTAAAAGGCTGTACGTTAGAACTGGCGCAGCGCAATTCGCAGATTTCTGTGCCGTTTTTGCTGTCCTCTAGGGGATACGGCTTTCTTTGGAACAATCCTGCAATTGGTACGGCAACGTTTGCAGAAAATGTAACAGAGTGGCATTCTTATTCAACAAAATGCGTTGATTACTGGGTAACGGCGGCACAGACGCCGGCAGAAATACTGAAAAATTATGTAGATGTGACAGGGCATGCATCGCCGCTGCCAGAGAGTCTGTATGGACTTTGGCAGTGCAAGCTGCGTTACCGTACACAAGAAGAATTGCTTGAGACTGCAAGGGAATATCATCGCCGCGGCATTAAGCTGGATGTAATTGTCATTGACTTCTTCCACTGGATTTACCAAGGAGACTGGGACTTTGACCCGGAATACTGGCCTGACCCTCAGGCAATGATGGATGAACTGAAAGAGATGGGGATACGCCTGATGGTGTCAGTTTGGCCGACGGTTGACCCACGTTCCAAAAACTACAGAGGCTTTGCAGAAAACGGTTATCTGATACGCACAGAAAGAGGGATGCCTGCGGTGATGGACTTTAATGGGCAGGTTGGTTTCTATGACGCAACAAATCCGGATGCAAGGGCATTTGCCTATGGTATCTTAAAACAGAACTATGGAAAATATGGAATTGATATGTTCTGGCTGGATGAGGCGGAGCCGGAGTATACAGTGACGGATTATGACCACTACCGCCAGTATATTGGCTCTACCCTTGAAACCGGAAACTTTTACCCTCGTTTGCATTCAATGATGGTATACGATGGGCAGAAGGCAGATGCCGTGCCTGATATTTTAAATCTGGTGCGCTGCGCATGGGTAGGAAGCCAACGATATGGCGCACTTGTGTGGAGCGGTGATATTGAATCTTCGTTCCGTGAAATGAAAGTTCAGCTGCACAATGGACTCAATATGGGCGTTGCCGGAATTCCGTGGTGGATTTCGGATACCGGCGGTTTTTATGGAGGAAATATCCATGATGCAGAATTTCGTGAACTGCTTGTACGGTGGTATCAGTGGGCGGTTTATATGCCTGTTTTGCGGATGCATGGTGACAGGCAGCCAAATATCGGTGCGCTTGTGACGGGTACGGACCACGGCGGCGGTTTCTGCTCTTCCGGTGCAGACAATGAACTTTGGAGCTATGGCGAAGAGGTCTATGAGATATTAAAGTATTACCTTGGGATACGTGAGAAGATGAAGCCATATATCAAAAAAACAGCAGAGGAAGCAGTGGATACGGGACTGCCGATGATGCGTGCAATGTATCTGGTATTCCCGGAAGATAAGCGTTGTTTGGAACTGGACGACCAGTATATGTTCGGAAGCGACTGTCTTGTGGCACCAGTAACGGAATATGGAGCAAGAGAGCGGAAGGTTTACCTGCCGGCAGGAATATGGAGAGCAGAAAATAATGGTGACTTGACAGAAAGCTCCGGTGAGTATGTTATGGTATCCGCACCGCTAAACTATATGCCTGTTTTTTGGAAGGAAAAATAACAGTGCCGTTGTACGCCAATGCTGCAGCTGCTTGTGAACCAATGGCTAGGAAAGGTTATACCACCATTGCTATGGAGAGGATGCTATGAAGGGAAAACTGCAATTAGTTCAGAAAAGGCCGCAGGAGAGCGGCAGATTGGAGGCAGACGGTGCAGAAGTACTACCTTGCCATTGACATAGGGGCTTCTTCCGGACGGCATATCGTTGGCTGGGAAGATGCCGGTGAAGTAAAGACAAAGGAGGTCTATCGTTTTCCAAATAAAGCGGAACTTGAAAACGGACATCTTATATGGAATATGGAGCGGATGCTTCTGGAGGTAAAACAGGGTATCCGTATGGCAAAGGAAGAATTTGGTACGCTTGAAAGCCTGTCAATTGATACATGGGGCGTGGATTATGTGCTGCTGCAAGAAGATAGGGAAGTGTTTCCATGTTATTCTTATAGGGACGGCCGCACAGAGGCAGCCGTTCTCAACGTACATAAGCAGCTGCCATTTAAGGAGCTGTATCGGCATACCGGCTGCCAGTTCCAACAGTTCAATACAGTCTACCAGCTCTATGCTGATAAACTGGCCGGCAGGCTGGATGGCGTGACGGATTTTTTGATGGTGCCGGAATATTTGCTTTGGAAGCTATGTGGCGTAAAAGCAAAAGAGTACACAAATGCCACGACGACCGGCATGGTGAATGCAGAGACAAGAGAATTTGATACAGAAATCATACAAAAGCTTGCCTTGCCTGCGCATCTGTTCCCAAAGCTTTCGCAGCCGGGAACAGTGCTTGGGACATACGAGGGAACGAAGGTCCTTCTCTGCGCCACACATGATACTGCCTCTGCGGTAGAGGCAGTTGCTATGGGAGATGAGCAGCCGTATATCTCTTCTGGTACATGGTCGCTGCTTGGGGTCAGGACGCAGAGGCCGCTTACGGATTCAGACAGCTGTGCAGCGAACTACTCCAACGAGGGCGGCATAGGCTATAACCGCTACCAGAAGAACATCATGGGTCTCTGGCTCGTACAGGAGCTGAGAAGGGAACTTTGCCCTGACAAGGATTTTACGGAGATTGTAGACGAAGCAGAGAAGAGCGGCTATGACGGCGTGATTGATGCCAATGCTCCGGAATTTCTGTCACCGCCAAGTATGAGAGCAGCTTTTGACACGGCGCTTGCGCCAAGAGGACCGCAGAAAGAGTCAGATTACTTCCGCTGCGCTTACCGCTCTTTGGCGTTCAGCTACCGTGCGGCACTTACGGAGCTGGAGAAGAATACCGGAAAGCATTATACTAAGATTTATATTGTTGGCGGCGGTGCAAAAAATGAGCTCCTGAACCGTCTGACAGAAGAGGTGACAGGCAGAAGAGTGGCCGCACTGCCAATTGAGGCAACGGCACTCGGTAACTTAAAGGTTCAGATGAAGGCAGAAATGGAGGAAAAATGACACAGTTAGAGCATGCAAGGAAAGTATATCAAGGATACGGCGCAGATGTGGATAAGGCAATGGCAGTATTGCAGGAGGTGCCGGTTTCCGTCCACTGCTGGCAGGGGGATGATGTGACAGGTTTTGACTGCAGACAGGCACTTTCCGGAGGTATCCAGACGACCGGAAACTATCCCGGAAGGGCAAGGACGCCAGAGGAGCTGATGCAGGATTTGGACAAGGTATTTTCTATGGTTCCAGGAAAGAAGAAGCTGAATCTCCATGCCAGCTATGCAATGTCAGAGGAAGGGGATATGGCTGACCGTGACGCCATTGGGCCAAAGCACTTTGCAAAGTGGGTTTTGTTTGCAAAAGAGCGTGGCATGGGGCTGGACTTCAATCCTACGTTCTTTTCCCATCCTATGGTGAAAGATAATTTAACGCTTTCCTCTCCGGATGAGGAGGTACGCCGTTTCTGGGTGGAACATGGAAGACGCTGCATTGAGATTTCCCAGTATTTTGCGGAAGAGACCGGTATTCCATGTGTGCTGAATATTTGGATTCCAGACGGCTATAAAGACATTCCGGCAGACCGTCTTGGCCCGCGCGCGAGATTCAAGCAGTCTTTGGATGAAATCCTTTCCGTTCCGTACGATAAAGAAAAGGTCTATGTGACGCTGGAATCCAAGGTATTTGGCATTGGCCTTGAGAGCTATACCGTGGGTTCTGCCGAGTTCTGCCTAAGTTATTCAGACTATAAGGGAATCACTCCATTGATGGACAATGGCCATTACCATCCTACGGAGATGGTATCAGATAAGATTTCGTCGATGCTCCTGTTCCACGATAAGATTGCGCTGCATGTGACCCGCCCGGTGCGCTGGGACAGCGATCATGTAGTGCTGTTTGATGATGAAACAAAGGAAATCTGTAAGGAAATTGTGCGTAACGACGCCCTTGGCAGAGTGTTTATTGCAACAGATTATTTTGATGCTTCAATTAACCGTGTTGCGGCATGGGTGATGGGGCTTAGGAATGTGCAGAAAGCACTGCTGTTTGCATTGCTCCAGCCAAACGGACGGATGAAAGAGATGCAGGATAGCTGCGATATGACAGGGCTGATGGTGCTGCAGGAGGAATTAAAAACTGCACCGTTTGGAGAGGTATGGGACGCTTACTGTGAAGGGCAGGGTGTTCCTGCAGATGGAGAATGGATGGATATGGTACGCAGCTATGAGGCAGAAGTGCAGCTTAAGAGGAGGTAAGGCTGTCCTATAAAGCCGGATTTGCTTTACAGGCATCAGGCATGGCTTGCAGATGCCTGCAGAAAAAGAAAAAGGAGCATGGAATCAGTATGGGTATTTTAGATGTAAAAATTGTACAGGATTTTATACGTACCTGTAACGATGGCTGGCTGCAGGGCTGGCATGAGAGAAATGGCGGAAACCTGACCTACCGGATGAAAGAAGAGGAAGTAAAAGAATGCCGTCCGTTTTTCCAGGATGACGATACATGGACAGATATGGGTGTCACCGGCGAAAATCTGTCGGGAGAATTTTTTCTTACGACCGGGAGCGGCAAGTTTTTCCGCAATGTTATATTGGAACCAGAGAGTTCCATAGGGATTGTGGAAATAAACAAAGCAGGAAATGCATGGCGCATTGTCTGGGGGCTTAAGGGCGGGGCAAAGCCAACCAGTGAATTTCCAAGCCATTTCATGAACCATTCGGTCAGGTATGAAGCAACAAACGGCGCATGTCGTGTGATTTACCATGCCCATACCCCAAACCTGATTGCCATGACCTATACGCTGCCGCTGACCTCGTATGACTTTACCCGCGCTCTTTGGAAGTCTGCGACCGAATGCCCTGTCGTGTTCCCGGACGGTGTCGGAGTTGTGCCTTGGATGGTGCCTGGCGGCGCGGACATTGCCCTTGCAACATCCGAAGTAATGAAAAAATTTGATGCTGCTGTATGGGCGCACCACGGACTGTTCTGCTCCGGACCGGACTTTGACATTACGTTTGGGCTGATGCACACAATAGAGAAGGCAGCACAAATCTATAACTTTGTGATGTCAAGTGGACAAGGGCAAATCCGCCAGACAATTACAGATGCTAACCTTAGGGCAATTGCAAAGGAGTTTGGCGTAGTTTTGAATGAGGAGTTTTTGGAGTAATGGAGAGACTAAGCGTAATAGTTGATGTGAACAGAAGACATCAGAAACTGGATGGCTTTGGAACATCGCTGATGTGGTGGGCGAATGCAATGCAGGGATTTGAACAAATCCCTGCTACAGAAGCCGGAATGGCAGATGGCTGCAGGAACCGTTATGAGGAATTGATGAACCTTTTATTTGACCCCGACAAAGGACTTGGCATCAATATTGTCCGTTATAATGTCGGTGGCGGAGATTGCGAAGCATTGGATTTTATCAATCGTTCTGGGGCAAAAATTCCGGGCTATCTAAGCAAAGACGGCCACTATGACTGGAAGGCAGATGCAATGCAGCAAAAGGTGCTTGCAGATGCTTATCGCCTCATAAAGAGAAGCGGACAGGCATTTTATAACACGGTCTTTTCTGTTGCCCCTCCTTATTTTATGACATATTCGGGAAGTTCTACCGGAAGCAAAAAACCGGCAGACGATAATTTAAGATGGGACTGCTACCAGGACTTTGTCAGCTACTTTCTGGATGTTGCAAGCTATATCAAAGATGAATTGCAGATTCCGGTCACTGATATTGAGCCGGTAAATGAACCTACTTCGGGGTATTGGGTCTACGGTTCCCAGAAACAGGAAGGATGCCAGTTTAACCGGGTTTTGCAGCCGGAACTCCATCAGGCCGCATTTGATTCTGCAAAAGATACTTACGATCCGCAATGTTACTCGGCCTTGAGCAAAATATACGAAATGACAGGCAAAGAACTTGCACGCCGTCAGGAAATGGGAAAACTATCCGGAGTTATTATTTCCGGCACAGACGAAACAAGCATTGATGAGGCGGCTCCCTCTTTTCTGGCATTGACTGATAAGGCAAAGGATGCCATTTCTAAAATTGCAACGCATGGATATGCAGGCAGCAGGCGGAAGGAACTGCGTGAGCTTGCTTCTTGCTATGCCAAGAAACTATGGATGAGCGAAGCATCTTATGGGGGAGGCGAATGGAATCCGGAAGCGATGGATGGCGGCTGCTTTCAGCTAAGCAGGGCAATACAGAAGGATTTCTATGAGATGGGGGCGACCGGATGGGTAATCTGGCAGGGAATAGAGAGCCTTGGAGAAAATCTGCTATGGAATGCCAACTGGGGGCTGATTCACTGCCTGTATGAAGAACCGGTCTGGAAAGAGGAGAGTCCATTTGGAATGAGCCGTAAGCAGTACTGTATTGGAGAAGGGCGTTGTCTGACGCCGGAAGCTCTTATAGAGAAGGGGCTTCGCAGAGGAGATTATTTCCTTTGCAAGCAGTACTATGTTTTTGGACAGTATACGAAGTTTTTAAAAGAGGGCTATGAAATTGCAGATGTTTCTTCGCCGGACTTTGCAGCAGCAGTATCGCCGGACGGAACCCTTGCCGTAGTAGCAACTAATGAGGCAGAGGAAGAAAGAATATACCGTCTGGAAGTAAAAGGTGCGGGCAAGCTCCAGTTAGTTAAGGGAACACGCACCAGTGAAACAGAGAAATGGGCAGAGGTGACAGACAGTCTGGAGCATGGAGAAGACTGGATGGAATTACGGCTGCCGCCAAAGTCCGTGTCCAGTTATGAGATGAAAACAAGATAGTGATGGATGAATTCTGTTCAGTGACTGCCGGGTACTGTTCCCTGGCAGTCACACTTTTCATAATGGTTTACATTTTGTTTAATTGGGTGTCAATATCTCGCCCTCCATATATGACACGGATAACTGTGACAATACTTTTCTCATAGTTTGGCATGTAAAACACCAAATAATCGTCTATCGGCATGATGTGAAGATTGCGGCTGCGCCACGGTTCTTTTCCATAAATGCGGAATCTTTCTGGCATTTGTTCTAACGACTCAATTCCCTGTTCCAAACGGTCAAGCTGGCCTACTGCATTCTGAATAGATTGCAAATCGTATGCGATATATTCAAAAATGCTGCTGAGGTCAGCTTTTGCGTTCGGAGTCAGTCTGATTTCATACCTCATATGCCGTATTCCTTGCGAATATCCATGAATGCCTCTGCAGCCGGAATCGTTCGTTCTGCCTGCATATTGGCATATCCTTTTTCCAGTTCTGTATGCAGATGTTCATCGGTCATACGGCTAATATCCAGGGGATGCTCCGGCAGCTTTACTTCAAACGGAAGTCCCTTTTGAAGAATGATTTGTTTATAGAACATCGTAATTGCATTGGATGCAGAAATGCCCAACGCATTTAGTATTATTTCTGCTTTCTCTTTTACGTCCGGCTCAATTCGTGCATAAAGATTTGCTGACTTAGCCATAACAAAACTCCTTTCAGATTAAAGGTTTCCCTATCCTTATCTCTATTATACATAAATGTGCGGACAATAGCAATACCTTTTGTTCTTAGTAGGTTTGCAAAATTTCTATTTGCTTTCTAAACTTGTCGGCAGTATACTGAAATGGGATAAAGAGGTATCTAAAAAGTATGGAAATTAATCAGTGTATATGAAAGCAGAGTATTGTAGAGATATTTCTATTCCATTGATATTGAACTTTCAGGCAGAAACTAGTATTGTAGTAATTAGATAAGAAATTAGAGAATGGGTCGGAGGATATTGAGGATGACTGCAGAAGAAGCAATTAAGCTTTTTGAAAAGGTGCATTTATTAGGTGAACAATTGGATATGCAAAAAGATATTGATGAAATTTGTTATATTTTTTCTGAAAGTTCTATTAACATGTATCAAATCAGAGAAAAGATAGATGTAATCAACAACAAACATCCTGAAAATATAGTTTTATTTAATATAATATTTTCGCCACAAGGAAATAGTGTGCCATTAGATGCTGCATCTTATGAGGATTTGATTTATGATTTGAGATGGAAACAAAGATATTTGCAGGCAAAAAGATATGGAAAAGTCTTTAATGAGTTATGTAAAGAAATGAAAAATAAATTTGGTTAAATGATAAGAGGATAAATAAAGAGTTATAAATAAAATTAATTAATGTGGGTAAATGAAGTGTTGAAAATTTAACGCTTCAGGAGAAGGGAGATTGTTTGGTCAATAAAATGAATTTGTCAGAGCTGATAACATATTCTACCGTGCTTATTAAATGCCAATATAATGATGGAACGTCAGGCAGTGGAATGGGTTTTATCATAAATTTATGTGAGAATAAAGAAAATGGTACTTGTATTCCGGTTTTGATTACCAATAATCATGTTGTGGAAAATAGTGTAAAGACAGTTTTTGATTTTTGCAGTGCAGACGCTGCAGGGAATCCTATTGATACTGAGCCGTTTTCAATTGTTTATGAAGGAAATGACTGGATTCATCATCCTGATAAAGATGTAGATTTACGATGTCTCTTGTTAGCAAAAGTATTAAAAAGATTGGATGAAAATCAGATTAAGATATTTTATGTTCCATTAACAACCGAATTGATACCTGACGAAACAGTATTGTCGAATTTATCTGCAATGGAAGAAGTAGTTATGGTGGGTTATCCAATTGGTTTATCAGATATGTATAACCATAAACCAATTATTCGTAAAGGGATAACATCAAGTCATCCGAAAAGAAACTACCAAGGAAAAAAGGAAACGCTGTTGGATATAACATGCTATTCAGGTTCCAGTGGGTCGCCGATATTCATATTAAATCAGGGAAGTTATGCTACAACAAATGGAATGGTAGTAGGGAATAGAATTTATTTGATTGGAGTACTATATGGTGGTTATGAATTCAGTTCAGCAGGAGCTTTACAGTATGTAAATTTGCCAAATGTGCCAGTGCCAGTTACACATATTCCTATAAATCTTGGAGTGATGATAAAAGCCGAAAGAATATTTGAATTTGAAAATTTATTTAAGGTTTAAAGAGGAGAAAAAACTAATGGAAAAAATGAAAATGGAATCGGTTGATATAACTGTTTCAAATATCGAAAAAATTGCTGCTCTGTTTCCAAACTGCATTACTGAAACACTTGATGAAGAGCATAGCACCCTTAATCATAAAGTATATAAGAAAGCTGTTAATTTTGAAATGTTATGACAAATGCTTTCTGACGAAGATCTTGAGGGTGATGAAGCTTATGGATTCACATAGGTTGAAAAGAAAGCTTCAATGGTAGAAGCAAATAAACCAATCCGGAAAACTCTACGTCCTTCTTTGGAAGAAAGTGTTAACTGGAATACTACAGAAAAGCTTTATATTGAAGGCGACAATCTGGACGTGCTGAAGTTGTTGCAGGAGAGTTATCTTGGCAAGGTAAAAAGGGCTGTTACAACAGCCCTTTTTATAATGTTGCTTTTGCCTAAATAAATGTTAATTTAACCGGTGCTTCTTTAAAAATACCTCTTCCTCTTCCCAAATAAAAGCAGTGCAGCTACAACTGCTGCCAGAAATTCCGCGATAACGATGGAGAGCCAGATGCCGTCCATATCAAGTATCAGAGGAAGGGTCAGCACGGCTGCCACCTGAAATACCAAGGTTCTCAAAGAAGAAATCAGGGCCGAGGTGAAGCCGTCGTTTAAGGCGGTGAAAAAAGAAGAGCCTAAAATTGCAATCCCTGAAAACAGGAAGGAGAAGGAGAAAATCGTAAAGCCGCGGAGTGTCAGTGAAAGCAGGTCAGGGTCATAGCTTACAAAAATAATGGAGAGAGGCTTTGCCAAAAGCTCTCCGGCAAGGAGCATAAGTATTGAAAAGATGCCGATAATGGTCAGGCTTCTTTTCAGAAGCCCCCTTAGCTCTTTGCGGTTTTCCGCGCCATAGTGATAACCGATGACAGGGGCGGAGCCGACCGCGTAGCCGATAAAGGCAGCAAGGAAAATCATATTGACATACATCAGCACGCCATAAGCCGCAACGCCGTCCTCGCCTGCATACTTCACCAGTTGGACATTGTAGAGCATTCCGACAACCGACATTGAGATATTGGACAGAAGCTCGGAAATGCCGTTTGTACATGCTTTCAGCAGGGCAATGCCGTCAAATGCCGTCTTGGTCAGGCGCAGCAGGCTGGAATTTGGCAGGCTGAAATAGAGCAGGGGCAGGATGCCTCCGACTGCCTGACCGATTGCCGTAGCAGCAGCGGCGCCTGCAATCCCGAAGTCTAATATTGCAACAAAAACGGCATCCAGTACCATATTTGTGACACCTGATGCAATCGTAACTGCAAGGCCAAGCTGCGGTTTCTGCGCAACAACGAAAAAGCTCTGGAATTCATACTGAAGCATAAACGCGGGCATTGCAAACAGGATGATTCTTCCATAGAGAATGCAGTAATCAAGCATCTCGCCTTCTGCACCAAGCGCGGCTGCAACCGGACCGACAAAGAGAATGCCAAGTGCGGCAATCAGGATTCCGCAGGCAGCCGATACATAGACAAAAAGGGAAAAGAGCCGCTTTGCCTTTTCCAGATGCCCTTCGCCCATCGTTTTTGCAATCAGGGCGCTGCCGCCGGTGCCGAACATAAAGCCGATAGCACCAAGCATCATCAGAAACGGCATGATAAAGTTGACGGCAGCAAATGGGGTTTTGCCGACATAGTTGGACACAAAAAAGCCGTCTACTACGCCGTAGATGGATGTGAAAATCATCATCACAATTGACGGCAGCGTAAACTGAAGCAATTTTTTGTAGGTAAAATGGTCGGATAATTGAATTTTCATACTACTCTCATTTTCAGCCTTTTAGCTTTGATATTATTTTATGGTTTCTATTTTAATTGTATCCGTATTTCCGGTCTTTCCGTTGATCTGACCGCCGGTCAGTACGACATTGTCGCCGCTCTTAAGCCCTAAAATCTTTTTAGCCTGCTGAACGCCGTGGTAGAACATCACTTCAACGGACGTAAATTCTTCACTTAATACCGGCTTAATGCCCCAGCTTAAGTTCAGTTTCCGCCAGACACGCTCAGAGGTTGTCATGCCGACGATGTCCATCGGGCAGCGGAAGCGGCTGACCATCCGTGCAGTACGTCCGCTGATGGAGCTGACTACAATGCACTTTGCGCTGACGTCGATTGCCATTGCGCAGGTGCCGTGTGATACCGCATCTAAGTTGCTGTGGATAGAAAATTCTGTATTGCGGAAACGCTCGATATAGTTGATATTTTTTTCGGTATACTCTGCGATTTCTGCCATGTTTCTTACGGCTGCCACAGGGAACTTGCCTGCAGCGCTTTCGCCGGACAGCATGACAGCAGAAGTTCCGTCATAGACTGCATTTGCAACATCAGAAATTTCTGCTCTGGTCGGACGTGGGTTGTGAATCATGGATTCCAGCATTTCGGTTGCCGTAATAACTCTTGTACCCATCAGACGGCACTTGTTAATCAGATATTTCTGGATTGCAGGTACTTCGATAAATGGGATTTCTACGCCAAGGTCGCCTCTGGCAATCATGATGCCATTGGCAATTTCGCAGATTTCCTCAATATGCTCAATGCCGGACCGGTTCTCAATCTTTGCAATGACATCGATGTCAGCGCCGCCGTTTTCGTCCAGAAAGCTTCTTAAATCAATCATATCCTGCTTTGTGGAAACAAAGGAAGCTGCCACGAAATCCACGCCGTTCTCAATGCCAAACAAAAGGTCTGTTTTGTCCTGCTCGCTTAAGTAGTCCTGTTTCATCACATGGTTTGGGAAATTCATGCTCTTGCGGTCAGACAGTTCGCCGCCGTTTAATACGGTGCAGACAGCATCATTTCCCTTTAGTTCTTCCACCCTGCATACGACGAGGCCGTTGTTGACGAGAATCGTGTCGCCGACGGAAAGTTCTTTGATCAGGTTTTTATAAGTGACAGCAACTCTGGTCTCATCCCCTACGATGTCGTCTGTCGTGAAGGTAAAGGTTGCGCCGTCTTTTAAGGTAACTTTTTTATTTTCAAAAGTCTTGATTCTGTATTCCGGTCCTTTGGTATCCAGCATAATGGCAATTGGAAGCCCAAGCTTTTCCCGGACTTTTTTAATCGTGTTGATTTTGCTCAGCTGTTCGTCTAATGTTCCGTGTGAGAAATTGATTCTTGCCACGTTCATGCCTGCTTCGCACATCTGTGTCAGAATTTCTTCGCTTTCGCTTGCAGGTCCGATGGTGCAGATAATTTTTGTTTTACGCATAAATAACCTCCATTCTTCTATTACAGTATTCCCATGTTTTCTATAAAAAACTGCCACTTTGTGACAATTGTAAGCCCGCTCTGCGGACTCTGGAATACGTGCGTCTTGCGACACTGACTTGCTTTATTGTAACAGAAGAAGGAGGTTTCGGCAATCTTGTTTTTTGATGAAGTGTTTATTTGACGTTTTCTTTGGCGGCAGCGGCGGCCATTGCCCTGTATTTTTGCTTTTCTGCTGCCATTTCTTCTATGCTCTTTGTTTTTAAGGTAAAGCCTTTGATTTCGCGGTAAGGAACTGTTTTGTCCTTGAGGCGTTCTTTTGCTTTCTTGATTTCTTCGGCATACTGCGGCAGCCATTCTTCGCCTGCAACAAGCATTTCATCCACCATCTGCTTGATTTCATCCGGTGTGCATACTGCGCCGGTCAGTGGGTCCATCATAGCTGCCTGG